>CAYMHX010000346.1:0-2241 GCA_964390325.1 uncultured Roseburia sp.
AAACCAAAGAAAATAACGCCTTTAAATTCTCTGCCTTCTGCTGCCATTGCATCTACTGTTGCCTGATAGATATATTTTTTACAGAATTCATCTACTTCTGCTGTATAGAACGGACTTGGAGAAAATGTTCCCATCCCGCCTGTATTTAATCCCTCATCTCCGTCTTTCGCACGTTTATGGTCCTGTGCCGAAGACATAATCTGAATGGTATTTCCATCTACAAAAGATAATACTGACACTTCACGTCCTGTCATAAACTCTTCGATAACCATGGTATTTCCTGCAGAACCGAATTTCTTATCTTCCATGATTTCCTTTACACCAGCTTTTGCTTCTTCTAAAGTATTACAGATTAAAACACCTTTTCCTAAAGCAAGACCATCTGCCTTTAATACAATTGGGAATTTCGCTGTTTCTAAATATGCCAAAGCCGCTGCTGAATCTGTAAAGTTTTCATATGCTGCTGTTGGAATATTGTATTTCTTCATTAAATCCTTAGAAAATGCCTTAGAACCCTCTAAAATGGCAGCATTTTTTCTAGGTCCAAATACCTTTAAACCTTCTGCTTCAAATGCATCTACCACACCGCCTACTAACGGGTCATCCATTCCGATAATGGTAAAATCAATTGCATTTTCTTTTGCAAATGTTACTAATTTATCAAACTCCATTGCACCAATGCCTACGCATTCTGCTAAACCTGCAATCCCTGCATTACCCGGTGCACAATAAATTTTTTCCACACGAGGACTTTTTTCAACTGCTGCCGCAATCGCATGCTCACGTCCACCGCTTCCTACGATAAGTACCTTCATTTTTATCCTCCATATTCATTACAACCCGAAATCGTTACACAACTTTTTACTTTCTATATATTCGGCGATTAAAAACTTCGCCTCATATATAGACCCTCCGGGGGATGCACACACACGCGTATAAGGAATTTGTCACTTCGTGACCGCGTGTGGCGCAGGCGTGATTTTCAATCACCGCCTATATATCTTATAACTTTACAACTATTCTAATATAACAACCTTACCATCTACCACAGATACTTTCCCATTTGCAATCAAATCAATCGCCTGCGGCATAATAATCCATTCTGCCTGTTCCATCACACGCCGCTGTAATACCTCTGGCGTATCTCCCTGCTGTACTTCCACTGCCTTCTGTAAAATAATCGGACCCGTATCCGTTCCTTCATCTACAAAATGTACCGTAGCACCTGTTACTTTGACTCCACGGGAAAGGACACCTTCATGCACTTTTAAACCATAAAAACCTGTTCCACAGAAAGATGGAATTAAAGATGGATGAATATTAATAATACGATTTCGATACTGCTGTACCATTTTTTCAGGAATTACTACCAAAAATCCTGCCAAAACAACAAGGTCTACTTCATAAGAATTTAATTTTTCTAAAAATGCTTCATTAAACTTCGCTCTGTCTTCGTAGTCCTTTGGTGAAATACAAAGTGCCTCAATGCCATGATTTTTAGCACGTTCCAGTGCATATGCATTTTTATTATTACTAATGACAACTTTTATTTCTGTATTCCTAATAGTTCCATTTTCAATTGCATCAATCACTGCCTGTAAATTGGTACCGCCGCCTGATACTAATACTGCTATTTTTAGCATAAGGTCACTCCTTTTTCTCCATCTACAATCTTACCAATGACATATGGTGTATCACCTGCTTCTTTGATGGCTTCTATTGTCTTCTCCACATCTGCAGGGTCTACGCAAACCATCATACCAATACCCATATTGTAAGTATTGTACATCATATCTTCTTCTACGTTTCCTTCTCTTGCCATCATCTTAAAGATTGCCGGAACTTCGTAGCTGTTCTTTTCAATGACTGCATGTTTTCCTTCCGGAAGCATACGAGGAACATTTTCTTGGAAACCACCGCCTGTAATATGACTGCAAGCCTTCACTGTCACGCCTGCTTCTTTGATGGATTTCAATGCTTTTACATAAATTCTTGTAGGAGCGATTAATGCTTCTCCAAGTGTCTTTCCTAATTCTTCATGATATGTATTTAAGGTTTCTGCATCCATTTTAAAAATCTTACGAACCAATGAAAAACCGTTAGAATGTACACCGGAAGATGCCATACCGATAATTACATCATCTGCTTTTAAATTTGCACCTGTGATAATATCCTTTTTGTCTACCACACCTACTGCAAAACCAGCTAAATCGTATTCATCTACCGGCATAAGGTCCGGAT
>CAYMHX010000347.1:0-2238 GCA_964390325.1 uncultured Roseburia sp.
GCAAATTTTCATGCAAAAATCAATCGTTGCTGGTCACGGAGTGAACAGTAACGTAATATTGTTACTGTTCACAGAGCCAATCACTTGTAACGTGCGTTTATCAAGCTTCCAATTCTACCGAAAGTGTTTCCCAACGCTCCATGCAAGTTTCTAATTCTCCTTCATACTCCTGACGTTTTGCCGACAGTTCATTTAATTTTGCAGAATTTACTGCATTTTCCGATTTTACACATTCTTCATCTATTTCAGATATTAAATTTTCCAATTCTTCAATCCGTTTTTCTGTTCTTTTTAATTCATTTTCCAGTTTACGGATACGCGCTACCTCTGCTTTGTGTGCCTGCCAATCCTGTTTTACCTCTGATTGTATCGGTGTCGTTACGACAGTTTCCTCTTGTTTCTTCACATAAATCTGTGTCAACTGTTCTCTTTTTTCTAAATAATAATCATAATTTCCGATATAATTAACAATGGTTTCTCCTGTCAGCTCTAATACTCTTGTCGCTGTCTGGTTAATAAAATAACGGTCATGTGATACAAAAAATACGGTTCCTGTATAATTTTTTAATGCATCCTCTAAAATTTCTTTAGAAGTAATATCTAAGTGGTTTGTCGGCTCGTCAAGGATTAAAAAATTCGCATCGGAAAGCATTAACTTTGCCAAAGAAACTCGTCCTCTCTCGCCACCGCTTAAATCACCAATACGTTTATAGACATCATCACCGGTAAATAAAAATGCTGCTAATACATTTCTTACTTTTGTATTGTTCAAATCCGGATAAGCATCTGCAATTTCTTCAAAAATTGTCTTTTCCATATGCAAAAGCTGATGTTCCTGGTCATAATATCCAATAAAAACATTACTTCCCAATGAAATCGTTCCTGCATCCGGTGCTACCAATTCGTTAATAATTTTTAAAATGGTTGTCTTACCCGTTCCATTATTTCCGATTAATGCAACCCGTTCCCCTCGTTTGATTTCAAAATTCAAATTGGAAAATAACTGTAATGGAGGATAAGCCTTTGCTAATCCTTCTACCTGCATCACATCATTTCCGCTGGTCACATTCGGCTCTAACACAATATGAATATCCGTATGTTCCTCTGTCGGTTTTTCCAAACGTTCGATTTTATCGAGCATTTTTTCACGGCTTTCTGCACGTTTAATAGATTTTTCACGATTAAACGATTTTAATTTTGCAATGACTTCTTCCTGATGTTTTATCTCTCTCTGTTGGTTATAATACTGCTTAATTAATACTTCACGCATTGCTGATTTTTTCTTAGAAAATTCCGTATAATTTCCCTGATATACATATCCCTTATGGAAAAAAATCTCAACTACCTTTGTCACAACTTTGTCAAGAAAATAACGGTCATGCGATACAATTAAAACCGCTCCCTTATAATTCATCAGATACGTTTCTAACCAACGAATAGACTCAATATCCAAATGGTTTGTTGGTTCGTCTAATAACAAAACATCCGGTTTCGTTACAAGAAGTTTTCCCAAAGAAACACGGGTTTTTTGACCACCTGAAAGTTCCACCATCTTTTTTGTAAATTCTTCCTCCGTAAAGCCAAGTCCTTTTAAAATTCCCATCACTTCACTTCGGTAAGCATAGCCATTTATCTGTTCAAATTCATGGCTTAATTTATGATAAGACTCTAATAACTGTTCTAATTTATCGCCGGTAAGCTGGTTCATCTTATCTTCCATGTCACGGAGGCGTTCTTCCATTTTGATAATTTCACGCTTAGAATCCAACACTTCTTCATAAATCGTTTTTTCACTGGAAATATCCTGATGCTGGGACAAATATCCAATTGTCTTATCTTTTGCAAGAATGACTTCTCCTTCGTCTGCCTGTTCCTGCTTCATAATAATTTTAAGCAGAGTAGACTTGCCTGCACCGTTAATTCCCACAATGGCAGCCTTTTCATTTTCTTCAATATGAAAACTAATATTTTTTAAAACTTCATCTGTTCCAAATGCTTTTGAAATATTTTGACATGCTAAAATCATAGCTACTCCTGTCTCAAACAAACTTGAGGCGGAAAGAAACTCGTTACCGACAACGGAGTGAACAGTAACGAGTTTCTTTCCGCCTAATTATTATAACATCTTCTCTAATTCTTCACGAATTGCTTTGATAAATCCTTCGCTGTTTAATACGGTTGGATTTTCAATTGTTGTAAGAAGTGCAAGGTCTTTTGTCATTTTACCATCTTCAATTG
>CAYMHX010000348.1:0-2215 GCA_964390325.1 uncultured Roseburia sp.
AAGCAAATTTTCATGCAAAAATCAATCGTTGCTGGTCACGGAGTGAACAGTAACTAAAATACTAACTCTCGTATTTATTTCTTTCACATAATTCATCTAACATTTCAAAATAATTTTCAAATGTCTTTCGACAGCACATTGGATTGTCAATTACAATACCATCCACTAACAGTCCTATCAAAGAAAATGCCATTGCCATTCGATGGTCTTCATAAGTATGAACCACTCCTACCTTTGGTATTCCCGGATAAATGGTAAGGGCAGCTTCTTCTTCTTCGCATTTTACCCCTAACTTTGTTAATTCTGTAACAATCCCATGAAGTCTATCTGATTCCTGTAATCGGATATGTCCTATTCCTTCAATATGCACTTTTTCTTTGCAAAATGGTGCAATAACAGCAAGTGTCATTGTCTGGTCTGAAAAATCATTCATATTCAATGAAATTCCATTCAGTTTGCCTTGCTTTGCTCCAGTTACAACAATTCCATCATCTTCTTCCTCTACCTGACAGCCTAATTGCTTTAAGACCTCTAAAAATTTCAAATCTCCCTGTGTGTTATCCATATGCACATGTTTCACCTTTGCCCTGCCGCCTGTCATGGCTGCTGCTGCATAAAAATAACATGCCGCTGACATATCAGGCTCCACGGTGTACTGACCTTTATAATATTTTGCATTTGCAGGCACAAAATAATCACTTCCGTCAAAAACAGATTCTACGCCAAATTCTTCCATCATGTGACGAGTAATGCGAATATAAGAGCCATCTTTTTTCTCACTGGTAATATGAATCTGTAACCCTTGTGGAAACATCGGTGCAATTAAAAGCATGGCACTTAAAAACTGTGTGCTTTTGCTGATATCAAGTTCCATATATTTAGGCTGTTGCATTGTTTCATTTTCTTTTAATGTTTCTGTTTTTTTCTGTTCTTTTGTTAAATAATTATCATTCTCTGCTTTTTCAGTCTGATGTAATGTCACATTTATCTCGTTTGTTCCTTTGCATTGAATGATATCTGTATTTTGTATCGTATTATTTTGCATTGCATTATCCTGTATTCCGCTCATACAGCCTGTAATACGCACAGGAAGAAAATATTCCTGTTCTAAATAAGAAATCTCTGCCCCAAGCTGTTGCAATAGTTCAAATAATGGCTTCATTGGACGTTTTTTCATCTGCTCCGAAGCGTTAATCACATAAGTCCCTTTAGAACAACCTAACATTGCTGTCAAAAAACGAGCTGCCGTTCCTGCACTTCCGACATAAATTTCTGCTTCCTGCTTTGGAATTTCCCCTCCACAACCTTCTACACAAACCTGTTTCTTTTCTTCGTCAATCTCTAATTGAAATCCTAACGATTGTAAAGAAGCTAAAAATACTCTCGAATCGTCTGAAAATAACACACCGTCTATCGTAATTTTTCCTGTCTGCAACGCTGCTAATAAAAGTACCCTGTTTGTCATACTCTTTGACCCCGGTACTGTTACCGTCCAGTTAATTGGATTTTTTAATTTTTTTACCAGATATTGTTCGCTCATAAAACAATTTCACCTTTCCACTACTTGCAAACGCAAAATATCGCTATTCCTATAACACAATATCTTATTTCGCAAGCTCCATATCGTTTTAATCCTAACACAAATTCTTAGATTTTCAAGTGAAAATCTACACGAAGGATTAATTTCTTAATATTTCGCTGTATTTACACTTTCTTCCAACGTCAATCAGCAAGTGATTGGCATGGGTGTGAAAAGTAACAATATTTCCAATATTTTTGTTGTCATACAAATGAAAATCTTTTATAATCTTCTTATTCATTCAAGAGGATTATAAAAGTGATAACGATATTCCCTGTATGAGAGAAGTCAATGAAACATTGAATTCCAAAAAGAAAAATTATGGGAATTTATCGCTTATTGCTTCGGTTTCTTTTTTAATTGGTGCATGTGCTTGGTTCTTTCAAGCAATAAATCATCTTGATATCGTATATGTTATTTTAGCTATTGCAAATGCGATTCTTTCAGGAGTTAACTTATATCTTTATAAAAAAACAAAAAGCAACCGTAAAGTAAATTCCAATTTATCAAAAAAGATGCTTATCTTATAAAACCTAGAAATATCTTTCTGGAACAAACAAAATCACAAAATTTTTGTACATTTTTATAAATTATAAAATATTTAGATATATGAGGTAATATTATGGCTGGCTCTAC
>CAYMHX010000349.1:0-2198 GCA_964390325.1 uncultured Roseburia sp.
GAGTTGATTTTTGCTTCGCGAAGCGAATTTGCATGCAAAAATCAATGAGTTACTGAAACGGAGTAAACAGTAACATAAAAAGAACACTTTCCAGTTATTTTCTACTGAAAAATGTTCTTTTTATGATAATCATTCACACTTGAATCATATATTCTTAGGTTCTTCTTAATCATTCTAAGTTAATGAATCATTACTTTTTATCTTTTTTATTGTTCTTATCTCTGTGAAAGTTCCTGCATAACATCTTCCCATGTAATTCCCTTTTCTACCATAAGCACCATCATATGATAGAGGAAATCAGAAATTTCATATTTGATTTCTTCCGGATTTGGGTTTTTCGCTGCAATAACGATTTCGGTACATTCTTCTCCGACTTTCTTTAAAATCTTGTCTACACCCTTATCAAACAGATAATTGGTATAAGAACCTTCTTTCGGATGTACTTTTCTATCCATGATAATCGAATATACATCTTCTAATACTCTCTGCGGATTTTTTTCTAAATATTCTTTCTTTACAATTTCATTAAAGAAACAAGTATTATTTCCTGTATGACAGGCAACTCCCACCTGAGAAACCTTTGCTAAAATTGTATCGTAATCGCAGTCAGCTGTTAAAGATTTCACATACTGTACATGACCAGATGTTACTCCCTTTGTCCATAATTCCTTTCTGCTTCTGCTCCAATAAGTCATTTTTCCAATGTTAATGGTAGTAAGGAAAGATTCTTCATTCATATAAGCAAGCATCAAAACCTCATCAGTACGATAATCCTGTACGATGACAGGAACTAAACCGTCTGAATTTTTCTTTAAGTCACTCCATTTTAATTCCGGTTCAAAATTATCCATTTTAATTCCGGATGCAGAGAGCATAGATTTCTTTTCCATGACATTTGTCTGTGGGTCATTGATAAATGGTCCGGAAATCCCGCGTACTTTCTTACGTTTTAAAATAGAAAGAATTTTTTCATAATTATCGTCTTCCAAACGCACTACATACGGTACATCTGTCATGCTCTCAATGGCATCAATAAATTCCTGTTTCAATACCAGTAATTCATGGAAAAGCTCGTTCATTTTACTTTGATTTTTAAAGATAAAATCTACATTATCTACAGAAACCAAAATACGTTCCTTGCCAAAACGTTTGCTTGCTTCTTCTGCTACCTCAATACTGTTTGGCTTTGAACCGTTCACAATGACCTGAAGACAGCCTGCATAAAAGAACTTTTTAATATCCTCCAAACGGTTGATATTACCGCCTGCACAAGTTTTTAATTCAATATTACGGTTGATATTTTTAATCATATTGATATTACGTTCATGTTCATCATCATCATCGGACAAATCAAAAATAATGATTTTATCAATTCCGCTGTCGTTGTATAACTTTGCAAGCTCAATTACATTTTCATAAGTAACCGTATAATCTGTTAAGCTCTTTACCGCTTTCTCATCTTTTAAGTAAATTGTTGCTACTATATTTTTGTGTTCCATTTTAATCCTCATTTCTAAGCAATTTTTTTACCCTATATTCTACAAGCTTCCCTTTGTCGTTAAAATGTCTGTAATACGAGGGTCAATGGTTGTTGCTTCATCCAGTGCTTTCGCAAATGCCTTAAACATTGCTTCTATCATATGATGATTGTTGGTACCTGATAATACCTTAATATGTATATTCATACCTGCAGTATAGGAAATTGCATAGAAAAATTCTTTCACCATTTCTGTATCAAAATATCCGACTCTTTCCATTGTAAATTCTGCATCAAATGATAAATATGGTCTTCCTGATAAATCAATTGCGCACAATACAAGTGTTTCATCCATCGGAAGAATGGAATTTCCAAACCGTTTGATACCTTTTTTATCACCTACTGCTTTTTTAATCGCTTCACCAAGCACAATTCCTGTATCTTCAATGGTATGGTGACAGTCTACTGCCAAATCCCCTTCCACATTTACTTTTAAATCAAACAAACCGTGTCTTGAAAATCCTTCTAACATATGGTCAAAAAAACCGATTCCTGTCGAAATGGAAGATTCTCCTTTTCCATCGATTGCAAATGACAATGCAATTGCTGTTTCGTTGGTTTTACGGACAACGTCTGCTTTTCGTTCCTTTATACTATTCATCACATATCCTCTATTCTACCAAATTTTTATCTAAAAAGATAGTCTTAATCCTCAAATCTT
>CAYMHX010000350.1:0-2196 GCA_964390325.1 uncultured Roseburia sp.
CTCGCAGCCCCGATGCTAGCAAATGCCGCTATATCAGAGGCAACTGCACCCATATTCATCACATTAGCAATTTTATTCGCCTTTGCACTTTTGACTTCCTCTGTCTGATACCACTCCTTCATTTCTTCGTAATATTCCGGATCATCTTCTTTATCATACTCAAACGCTACTTCAAAATATGCCATCAGATCAGAAGAACCAACGATTCCTCCTGCAGACTGTACACCATTGACATCACCATGATTCCATGAATTAAAAACATTGGTTCCCAATGTCATTCCGGTAATACCACCTGCAACCTGCTCTGAGGAAATAAAACCGAAGTTCTGTACATTAGATACCTGACTGCCACCTTCATCCCAATAACCGGTATGGGCACCAACAATACCTCCGGCATACTGAGACGACTGCACCTCGCCTTTATTGATACAAGTACTGACGATTCCACTACCATTTTGTCCAACAATACCTCCGGCATATTTAGTACCGGACACCTTACCTTCATTCGTACATCCTGTCAAAAGATAACCGGAAAGATACGCACAAATTCCTCCTGCATTGTCTTCACCAGTAACACTTCCTTTATTGATACAATCTTTCACATCATCTGTATAGACATAGGATGTGATCCCTCCTGCATAACCTCCAGAAATAACTTCTCCTTCATTCATACATCCATTCATCGCAGAATCTGTGTCATAAGAAATTCCTCCCGCATAGTTCGTTCCCAGAATCGTTCCCTGATTGACACAATTTTTCATCTCACCATAATGGTATCTGGAAATACCTGCTGCAATACTGGCTTGAATCTTTCCTGTATTCTTACAATTTTCAATAAGTTCCTCTGTTTCTGCTATAATTCCGGCAGCTCTATAATAATTAGTAATATCACCATTATTTACACAGTCTTTCACATCACCATATGTATAATTTGCAATACCATATATACCCCAGTTATCGTTCTCTTCGCCTTCTTCCGCAACCAAGTCGCCATTATTCACACATGCCTCAATCACGGAATTTGACCGTCCATATAATGCAATTCCTGAGAGATACATAAAACTTCTTGACAATGTAATATCCGCATTATTCACACAGTTATTCAAGGTAGAATTCTCTAAAGAGCCTGCAATACCAGCATAACTAATATAGTCGATATTACTTTCCTCATCCTCATCGTCTGACACCTCTGGCTGAATAATCTCATAATCAACAGACTCTAAAACCACATTTTTTACTGTTGCATCATAGAGATATCCAAATAATGCAACAATATTATTGTACCATTCCGTTCCAGTAATATCTAATGAAATACATACATTAGTAAGCTTCTTCTCACCACCATCATAAACGCCTTGAAAGTAGCGGACTTCTACTTCCTCATATCCCCATTCATCAACCTCACCAGTTACAATCAGAGAACCAATAGCCGACATGGTTGCTCCTGTACAGTCAATATCCTCTGTCTGTGTAAAGGTTACTCCCTGTGTATTCATTCCCGCATTGGTATATTCACTTAAATACTTCAATTCTTCTCCACTAGAAATGGTAATCTGCGAATCCTTTCCAGCCTCAATAAAAGTTCCATCCTCCTGAACAAGAGCAGACATAGAAGTTTCTAATACTTCCCCCTCTGATGCCTTTTTAGAATGGATACTATTCTTTTCCAACTTTTTCAAGTTCTGAAAAATCTTCTTTTTTCGATTTCTCTCTTCTTTCTTTTCCTGAAGCATTTTTTTCTGCTGTTCGTCCAGCTTCTCCACTGCTTCCTCTGTATTTTGCTGATTCTGTTGTAATTGCTGCTCAACTTCCATCTCCTGCTTCTGCCCAGAAACGATAGCGGCTGCATCCGCACTACCCACTCCGGTCCCACACAGATTCAATGCCATAGCTGCTGCCAGCATTAAAGCCAGCCCTTTGTGTTTTCTCATAACCTTATCCCCTTTCATACTGCTTTGTAATATCTATGGCAACATTCGCACAAAAACATATTGTACACAAATTGCCCCTCATGGTATATTCTACCACTTCCTTACTGGAATTGATATTACAAAAACATTACAATTTTCTTCCACTTAAATGTGGCAGATTTCCAAAAAATGTTGCAAAAGTATGTCAAATTTTTCAGAATGTCAATGAACCGTAAATTGCCAAACTAAATTCCTGTTCCATTTTCCTTTCACCGGAACTTACTTC
>CAYMHX010000351.1:0-2175 GCA_964390325.1 uncultured Roseburia sp.
ATTATAAGTGATATTATTACTTCTGGTGTAAATATACTTTCTTGTAAAAATTAAAGATATAAAATCAAAACTTACATAAACAAATATATAGTTATTCAAAAGTCGAATCATATCAAGCACTGCCTGTGTACAAACACAGGCACAGGGAAGTATCCCTGACCCTCCTACAAATTCTTGTAATTGTTCTTAAATTTACAGGCTGTGTTTGTCGTGCTTTTTCTCATGACTCTGCTCCTTTTCCGTATTAATATAAGTGCTTAATTTTCGCATTTGCTTTTGTAATTTTTTTTCATTTTTTTGCCAGCATTTTGTATGTGGAAGAATGTTCTTTTTTCTGTGATTCCAATCGTGAAAGTTCTGTCTTCAGTTTATCGATATCAATCTTTTTTACATTGAATCCGACTTGCTCTAGCATGCGTTTTGCACCACCGTGTAAGATGATTTCACTCTCATGTTTTTGAAAATAAGCATCTAAATTTCTCGCTTTTTTATAGGACTGATAGGTGGATAGAGTAATTTGAAACTTCCACGCACAAAACGTTCCCTGTTCATTGGACGAAATGAAATGTATTTTGCTGCATTTGCTTCCAGCAATTCTCCTTTTATCTCGTATCCTTTTGCTATCAAAATTTGGAGAAATTCCTCGTATGTAGATGAAACACGGACAGCAGAATTTATATCTTTTCGTATCTCGGATTTCCACAAAGAATTTGATTTTTCTTCCTGCCATTCAATATGCTTTTGTTCTCGTTTTTCTCCCGGTTCAATGACAATCGATCCTCTTCCCCTAAATTATCCAACCTTCTTTTTGATATTGGATCTACAGTAAATGTCTTTCCTAACAGGATATCACCCTTATACTTTTCATTATTAACAATCCCCATTACACTTGATGTACTTCAAGGATTTCCTTTTATTGTAGTTAATCCCTGCTCATTCAGTTCTCGTGCAATCATGGTACTGCCTGCACCCGCTACATAATAATGAACCAACTATTCAATTTCTCCGAGCTTCTCGCAAAACAGAATGCCGCTAAAAGAAGAAGGGGTGTAGTAGGTAATATGGGCAAAATAGTTCCAACTGCACCAAGGGCAAGGGCTGCACTACCAAGAATAATATAAATAAATTTCATTTTAAATTCCCTAATTATTCAGCAGGAACGAAAGTCACTTCATAAGGATTGCTTGCCATTTCAGATGCCATCAAAGAAATAATAAACGTATTCTCATCGGTAACTGTACCTTCAATCACGTTGCCATATTACTATATTCCGAAGAACCTTTATCCGCTCCCTCTGGTAAATACAGCTCTAACTCCAGTGCTTTTTCATCCATAAAATACTCTGGAAATTTCTTTGAAATATTAATTCGCGCCACTAATGGAACAAATAATGTATTGGCAACACCTTCAAATAAAATGATTTATGGTGGAAATCACACCAACTACGATCACTACTGCCAAAATACCAATAATAACTAAATCTTGCATCTTATTCCCTCCATCTTATATCTTCTATTGTAAATACTTCTTATCGATAACCTCATCATGACAACAGTTTCCATTCGATAGGTCTGAATGTCGAATGAACTTCACATGTCTTGGCAAATTGGCATAAGCAGTTTCATCTGTTAGACAGAATATCTTGCACAATCCACGTATGCCATAGTATTCAAACATTTCTATGTACATACACTTTGATATGCGATATTCAATCTTGCCCTCAGATACATGAAAATAATCATAGGTAATACTGCCATCCTTCACCCTGTTCTCATAGTCAGAAATATTCCATCTCTTTGCAATTTGATAACTATTAGGAAGCACATCAATCATCTTCTCTAATACTTCAAACATCTTCCTTAATTTAGCAAATCCAGAGTTTATAATACCAATAATTTCCTTATCTGAGAAATCTTCTTTTTTCAATTCCAAACACATTGCAATAACCGCATATATTTTTACTACATCCATTGTTGGATAAACATTATGCTGTTTAAAAGCCTCTGAGATATACATCTCTCGTAATCTCTGTTCATAAGATCCCACTCGTATATCAATATCTGAAAAATCATTAGTTTCTAATGCAGTTCTATATATTTTTGAATATTTCTTCACTGATTTTTCTACTTCCATATTTTAAAATGCTCCTTGAACATTTGATATAAATTCATCAAT
>CAYMHX010000352.1:0-2174 GCA_964390325.1 uncultured Roseburia sp.
TATTTCCCCACCATGAGAAAAATCTACGGCAGTTAATCCAACGATCCTTTGGATCTGTAATACCAGGATAAGCTGCTGTATTATTGCCCCATGCTTTAAATCCCCCCATATTAACTGCAGTAACTACACCGATTGCATTTAATTCGTTTGCCTGATTTGTGTCTAAATTAACCTCTGTTCCATCTTCAAGAACTGTTGCACTAATTCTAAGTGCATGATTGGAAGGAGATAAGTTTGGAACGCCATCATTGTTGTAATCTGTATATGTAGCCATAGCTGCATAGATAGCAGAATGTGACATGATTTTTCCTGCATATTTAACCATAGGCCATAAAGCAATAGTGTGTTCGCTTAAAAATCCACTTCTTTCTTTTACTTCCTCTACATCAGTATATTTTGTAGCTCCGCTTGTGCTGCAATCAATATCTACGACACACTCACATTTAAACATACCATTTACATCCGTACATTTTTCTGCAAGTGTAAGTCCAACTGCCGGAATATGAGACCAACCAGGAGCAAGCAATAAGCTAGGTGCTAATCCGAAAGTAGGATATACTTTTCGCACAAGCTCTGTACCGGTTTCTTTTCCGGTATTAGCATCATAAGAACCAATAACTGTTGCTTCCGTTACTTTACTTGCATCAATCTGGCTACCAGTTAAAGTAACAGACGTTACTCCTTCTGTAAGAACTGTTACAACAACATATCCGTTTTCGTTAAATTCTACAGTATAATCTTTGTTTAATTCTAATACAGAATCTTCAAATTTCGCTGTCAAACCAGAAAGTAATACGTCTTTCTTAGTAGATGTTGCCTGTCCGTTTACAACAGTTAATACTTCATCGTATGCTACCTTATGAACTGCTGCATCAAGTACATTACAAATAACAATAGGTCCCACTCCAAATGCTTTAAAAAAGGTGTCCATTGCCTGACACAATGTATATTTTTTATAATCATCTGAATAACCAACTGCTGCTTTTGCATCTGCAAAAGTTCTGCAAAGGAACAATTTGTTTGTAGCATTTTCCGGATCTGTTGCTAAGTTGATTGGTGCTGTACCAAAGATTACCGGCACACCACTCTCATTGGAAACGGGTGTAGGAACACTTGTAGGATTTTCCTGAATTCTTACTCCGTGCATATAACTCATTTCTTTGTCCTCCTATTTGAATTTCTTCTTTGTTTGAGCGTAAATTGTCCCAAGTGCGCTCTGTTCTTTCTTTAACTCTTTAATCGCTGTTGGTATTTCATCCAATTCAACAAAAAGTTTCTTCATCATTGGAAGCTGTTCTAAACATTCATTTACTTTTTTCGGAAAAATACCATCTTTAAAAATAGTTGAATGTCTTACAATGCCAGTAATTGTAGGACCTAAATACATAAGGTTTCCCTGTTTTTTCTTTTTTTCAACTGTCGGTTTTTTTGCAGTATTTTTTGTAGTTTCGCTATTTTCGCTCATACAAATTCATCCTCCCTTCTGATAGCTGCAATATGAAAATTCAATGTGCAGGCACCAAATGAATATGGATAATACCCATCTTCTTGTAATGCCCAGCTAAAATCTCCACTATAAACAGCTTTATTATTAAGATTTGGGTTCTCATGGAAGCGTTGGTAAATCTTTTGAATGATATTCATTACATCACGATGCCCCTGTGCTTCCAATGCGTCATCCCATATTCCGATAATAATTACCAATTTCACCACGTTGTTACTATCTCTGTTTCCTGCATCATCGCCACTATTTAATCGAACAATTACATATGGTATTGGATCTTCTTCATCGTCTGTTTCATTGACGGGAATTGTTTGTGGAAATACCTGCATAGGCACACGTTCTCCCGCCGGACTCTTGTAAAGATAATCGTTCAGTAATCGCTTTATTTCCTCTACAAGCTCATCTTGTAACATAAGTGGTGTCATATTAACTACCTCCAAGATAGCGTTTTATTTGCTCCTGAATGTTGCGTTGAAGCATATCGTATATCTTAGGCTCAACCATGCCATATACGCCTTGTTCGTACCCAAGCATATTTGGCGTAGAAGGAGAAAGTAATGTCTTTACAAATTCTTTATCAGGATTTGACTTCATTCTTTTCCCCGGCACACGTTGTCCTACTGTGATATGTCCACTTTTATATTTCACAACGAAAGCTCTATACTTATCT
>CAYMHX010000353.1:0-490 GCA_964390325.1 uncultured Roseburia sp.
GGAACAGGTTATTTAATAAATATGTTATCAAAGGATTACACTGCTGAATTTGTTGGTCTTGATTTATCGCCAGAAATGATAAAGCAAGCATCTAATAAAAGTATAAGAAATGCTAAATTTATTGAAGGAAAAGCAGACCAATTGCCATTTGAAGATAATACATTTGATGTTATTACTTGTTCCCAAAGTTTTCATCATTATCCTGATACAGACAATGCAATGAAAGAAGCATTAAGAGTATTAAAATCAAACGGGATTTACATTTTATCAGATACAGGGGTTGGATTCTTTAAAGATTTTGGAGTGGCTTTTGATAATTTTATATATAAACATTTTAGTAAAACAGGAGATTGTAATGTTTCATATTTAGAAAAAAGTGAAAAAGATATGATAAGAAATGGCTTTTGTGTAATACACAAAGAAAAAGTATCAAAGTTTATATATACAATAGTGGGGCAAAAATAATTGTATGGGGAATGCAGGGAAGAAC
>CAYMHX010000353.1:500-2171 GCA_964390325.1 uncultured Roseburia sp.
GAGTGGGATGACGGCAGAGCAAGTTGCAGAACGAATGGATGTGCCAGTGAAATTTGTAAATGCTTGTATGAGATAAATTATAATTAGAAAGAGAGTTTTTGAGATGGCAACAACTAAGGAATATAAAGATTTTATTTTGGAACAGTTAAGTTTATTAGAGAATATAACTTGTAAATCAATGATGGGTGAATATTTATTATATTATAATGGGGTACTATTCGGTGGAATATATGATGATAGATTACTTGTAAAGGTTGTAGAAGGTAAAAGGGCTACAAGAAGCGTTAAGGGAAAAAGAGAAAGAAGTGGAAAGGTGAAGGGAATTATCAGAAGAAAGCTTGTTATTGCTTGATGAACAGTTACAAAGAATATATCCAGGAGATAGCATAAAGGTAAAGTTCTATAAGGCACAGCAATATGTTGAAGTTAAAGGTAAGATTGAGAATGTGGATGCTATATGTCGAAAAATAGTAATGGAAACTGGGCAGAAAATAAATTTTAATGATGTGGTAAGTATAGAAATAGAATAATTGTATGATGTAAAGAGGCAGCAGTTACTGAGGCTGCTGAAAAAGTAGCCTCACTCAACCTAAAAGAAGGAATTCTTTAAATTGAATTTAAAGGATTCCTTCTTTTTATGTAGAAATATATAATATAAATAAAAAGATTGAAAGGCTGATGCAATCATGTTAAAGAATGAAACACAAACTCAAATAAATTTAAGCAATCATATGTCATTATACAACTTACTAATAGATGAAAATAATTTTTGGAGACAACTAAATAACATGGTAGATTTCAGCTTTGTATATGAAGAATTAAAAGATAAATATTCATCAACAATGGGAAGAAAAGCTGAAGATATAGTAAGAATGTTTAAATATTTATTGCTAAAAGGCTATTACAAAGTTTCAGATAGAGGGTTAGTAGAAAGAACTAGAACAGATTTGTTATTTAAATATTTTTTAGGATATATACCAGAAGAAACAAATTTAATAGACCCAAGTTTGCTTACTGTTTTTAGACGAGAAAGATTAAGTAATAAAGAAAATGAAGAAGAAACATCAACAAATTTGCTAGA
Source organism: uncultured Roseburia sp. (assembly GCA_964390325.1). Classification (GTDB taxonomy): domain Bacteria; phylum Bacillota; class Clostridia; order Lachnospirales; family Lachnospiraceae; genus Roseburia. The sequence goes on from CAYMHX010000353.1 coordinate 1,582, forward strand.
CAAATTAATTGGAAAAACAGTAGAAATAGCATTAAAAGAAGGGTTAATAGAAGTAAAAAATAAAATAATACAAGACTCAACACATACAAATGCAAGATTTCAACATATATCTCCTAGAGAAGAATTAATAAGACAAGCAAGAGCATTGAGAAAAGCAATATACAAAATAGACGAAAGTATGCATGAAAAAATGCCAGCCAAAAGAGAAGCTAGTGGAATTTTAGAAGACCAAATAGAATATACCAAAGAACTGCTAACATTATTAAAAAAAGATGAAAGATTTACTGTTTTACCAGCAATAAAAGAACAAATAGATTATTTAGAAGAAACAATGATGGACACAGAATATGAAATAGAATATTCAAAAGACCAAGATGCAAGAATTGGTCATAAGACAGCGGATACAGCATTCTTTGGATATAAAACACATATAGCGATGACTCCAGAAAGAATAATAACAGCAGCAACAATAACAAGTGGTGAAAAGCATGATGGAAAACAACTAAAAACATTAGTAGAAAAAACTCAACAAAACGGAATTGAAGTTGAAGCGATTATTGGTGATGGAGCTTATTCAGAAAAAGAAAATA
>CAYMHX010000354.1:0-2164 GCA_964390325.1 uncultured Roseburia sp.
CGCAGCCAAACAGCAAGTGTTTGGCTGACGTGTGAAAAGTAACGAACTGTTACTTAGTTCAAAGCTTTCTTCCACAAAAAAATTGACAAATAATATACTCTGTTTTATAATTTCTGTAACTATTCAGAGCCCAGCAATTTGCATAAAAGCAGACAGTTTGGCTTGTCAAAAACAGATGCTTTTTTGAAAATTTCTTTAGCGAGAAACCTAATAACAAAAGAATGGAAATCGTTCTTTGAAAACACTTAGTGTTTTCGAATTTTATTCTGAATAGTTATCTAATTTTACAAATTATTTTGAGGGTAATTATGATTTACACAAAAAACAGTACTGACCGCAGGGTATCGCGTACCAAAAATTCCATCCGAAATGCCTATACCAAACTTTTAACGGAAAAAAATTTTCGTTCCATTACCGTAACCGACATTGCAAAAGCCGCAGATGTCAACCGTAAAACTTTTTACAATTATTATGAATGTATTGATGATATTATGAAAGAAATCATTGACAACATCTTAACACGTTTATTTGGCAATAATTTAGAAAATTTAAACTGGGAAACCTTTTTAAACCATCCCGAACTACTTTTTAAACGTTTAAATGCACTAATCGAAGAAGATTTTTCTTTTTATACCATTCTTTTTAAATTAGAAGAACCTGGAAATTTACTGCAAAAAGTTGAATTTCTAGTAAAGGATAAAATGACTTCCTACTTTCTGGAAAAATATCCTGACCACGACCCGCAGAATACAAGATTACTCTGTGAATACTGTACCGCAGGAATGATTTCTTCCTATCGTTATTGGTTTAATTCAGGTAGAGCCATTTCATTAGAAGAACTGTCACAAAATGTCTGTATTATGACTCAGGCGTGCGTAGAAAGCCTTTCACAGAAATCACTGGAAACTTAATAAAAAACAGCAAAATACCAAATGCAAAGGTATTTTGCTGTTTTTCTTATCTCTTTATTCCCAAAGTGGTTTAAATGCAATATTCACGTCAACTGTATTTTTAATACCTGCTACTGTTCCATTTTCACTATACTGCCATACGCTGTAATCATAAGGATAGTAGAAATCAGTATTATAATAAGCAAACCACTTTTCATAAGCTTCTAACTCAGCTAAATTTAATTTCGCTGCTGCCACTTCTAAATTCATATAAATCATTGGCTTATATCCTGCATTTGCAATTGTTTCACAGAATACTTTTGTCAAATGTGTTCTATCTTCTACGGATAAACCATCTGCTCTGCCTTCATCTCCTGCAATCATTTCTACATCAAGAACAACCGGACAGCTCACCTGATATGGTGCAATTTTTTCTAATACAAAATTTGCTTCTTCAATAGCTTCTTCTTCTGTAATTGCCTGTGAGAAGAAATAAACACCTGTTTTTACACCTGCTGCATTTGCAGAATTCATATTATGTCCAAAATATTCGTCCTCTACTATTTCCCCTGTTTCATAACCACGATTTCCAACACGAATAAATGCAAACTGAACACCATCTGCTGCAACTGCTCTCCAGTCAATCCAACTTTGGAATTTTGATACATCAATTCCTTTATAAGACGTTACCTGTCCATCTGTTAAATACTGATATTCCCCATTTTCTAAAATCTGAAGATTTTCTATGGTATAATTGTTTTTCTTTAATCCATCTTGAATCGGAATAAAATGATAACGTCCTTCACTGGCTATTACCAATTCATTCCGGAACATTGTCCTCAATGCTTCTACCGTTGACATTCCCTCAGAAAGATACTGTTTTAAGCCTGTCAATGCCTCTGCGGAAGCCTCCACCTTTGCCTTTGCCACTGCATCGGCTACCTGTGCATCCAATTCTTCCTGCGAATAAAAAACTTCCTCTACTTCTGTGGATACTGTTCCACTTACATTCTTAAACGGCTTAAAATCCATTTTTATCAATACAACGATTGCAATAACTGCTATTACAAGCACAACTGCTGTCACAATTGCAATAATTGTCAGTTTCCGTTTCCGTTCTTTTCTTTCCTGCTCTAAAATAAAAGAGCCATAGCTTTCTCTCATTCGTATTCCTCCTACTTCGTTACCGTTTTCTTTATTTTTAATAAACCTTCATTTTTGTTACTGTTCACTCCGTGACCAGCAACGAGTGATTTTTGCATGAAAATTTGCTT
>CAYMHX010000355.1:0-2132 GCA_964390325.1 uncultured Roseburia sp.
CGCTCCCAAATATAAAATAAAAAAATAACTTCCTTTTATACTTAGATTTTAACAAATTCAAAAAACCACATCCAATTTGTTATTGGATGTGGTTCTAATAAAATCATATCACTACTTTTTTCTAAACATTTTCTTACACAGAAAATCCCACTGTCTTTTTCAATGTACAAGGATTCTGGACTCTTTCTGCTTCCTGTACCTGTTTGACTGCCTGCTGTACATCTTCAAAGGTGATTTTTTGCATATCTGCCTTTGTATAAGTCTTTTTTTCTTCAGAAAATACACGTTTTGCTGCAAAAATCACAGATGTTTCCAACAAACTTCTTGCTTCACGCCCATTTCCGAAATTTTCATCTGAAATGCGTGAGCGAAAATGTATTTTTATCAATTCTCTTGCTCTTTCTTCAACTTCATAATTCTGATTTTTAGCAATACAGAAGAAAATATCTGTCATTTCATCCGAAGAATAGGAGTCAAAATAAATCGTAGACGTAATACGGCTCTTAATTCCAGGATTTGCATCCAAAAAATCCTTCATTTTATTATTCTTTTCTGTTACCTTACTACCGCCGTAACCAGCAAAAATAACCAACTTGTCCATCGCATGATTTTCTAACTCGATAATTAACTGTGCAATTGCTTCTTTGCTAAACGAATCACTTTGACCACCGTCACCTACCAGTGAATATGCTTCATCAATAACAATGATATCATTTTCTTCAAACAATGCTTTTGTCTTTGGTGCGGAATGACCCACATACATTCCTTTTAACTCTGCACCGTTAACACAGGTAAAACGATTGTCAGGAAGTAATTTTTCTTCCAGCATAATCTGCCCCATCAGTTTTGCAACCGTTGTTTTTGCTGTTCCGGGTGCGCCCAGCATAATATGTACATTGTGATAACCGCCTCTGCCGATATTCATTTCTGCTCTCATACGGTTATACTTCATCACATTAACGACATTAAACACCTGCTCTTTTACACTTTCTAAGCCGATTAAATTTTCTTGAAGTGTCTTCCTTGCACTTCCTTTCTTTTCACCTTCGTTAATTTTTTCACATCTTACAAAACGTTCCATAAAAGCAAAATCTTGATTGCTAAGTGTTTTTTCACCTTCATTTTTATCTTTCACCGCATAATTTACAAGATTTTCAACTAATTTACATTTGTTTTTTTCTTTCATTGCAATTACAAGATTGGCGATTCGTTCCAGTGAAAAGCCTTTCTGTGTCTGATATCCCTGTTTTGAAATAGTACCGCTTATTACGGCTTTATAATACTTCTTTTCTCCTTTTTTCTCAAATAAGACATCCGCCTCATCTGCTGCAAAACTTAAAACAATGTAATTCCATTTACTGCGAGAACGGTCACTATCCCCATAAAATCCAGGTTCTTCATAATCTTCATCCTCCCAAACACTTTCTGCTTTTAAATTCAAAATATAGACTTTTTCATTATTCGAAAATAAATTTAATCCTTCATATAAATTTTCATCATCCATTCTTCCAAAATCCATAAAACTACTCTCTTGACAAACAACACAAACAGGATGTTTTTTACAATGCACCCAATAAGGTTTTCTTATCATTCCTTTTTGCTCACCTTGTATAAAAAACTCTCCCATCGCAAACGGATTATTGGAATTACTGATACTTTGTTTTAACTCTCCTTCTTTGATAATTGGAATTTGAAATGGATTTTCTGTCCAATCTTCACAACCTTCATTATAAGCTTCACAGTCTTCTCTTTCCTCAAATACATCATTTCTATGTTTCCAAAGAAACGCTGCCTGTAAATAAGAAACTGCCATATAACCCTGTTCTAAATTTTCTGCTGTCAGAACGATGTATCTTGGCTCATGTTCTTTTTCTACCAAATGAACCAATTCACTGAATTGCTCTGCACCTAATTTCATATCTGCTTTTAATGTATTAAGATTTGCTTTTTTCGGAACACTTAAATAGGTTACCTTTTCAGAAATATCATTGTCTAATATCAATGTACGAATATCCGGTTTTAAAATAGAAAGATTTTTTTTCATCATATTTTTCTCCTTTGCAATAAAACTATTTTTCTTATATAGGCGGTGATTGAAAATCACGCCTGCGCCACACGCGGTCACGAAGTGA
>CAYMHX010000356.1:0-2126 GCA_964390325.1 uncultured Roseburia sp.
CCGGAGGGTCTATATATGAGGCGAAGTTTTTAATCGCCGAATATATAGAATAGTTATATGAATGGTTAGAATGAGGAGGAGCTATGTCAGTTTATACAGAAAAAGAAATTTTAGGAGATGCATTATCTGCACAGAAAGCAACAACAGCGTTATTTAACACATCTGCAAATGAGTGTGTACACGAGAATGTAAGACAGACATTAATGCATATTTTAAATGAGGAACATGAAATTCAGCAGGATGTATTTGAAATGATGCATACACAGGGATATTATCCGACACCAGTCGCAGAAGCAAAAAAGGTGGAAGAATTAAAACAGCAGTATAAACAGTGTGTGAAATAAAAAATAAGTAACTATTCAGAGCAGGTTGCACCAACGTAGTTGGTTGGAACTATGAAGGTACTGAATAGTTATAAAAATAATTGCAACAAGGATTATTGCATAAAGAGAGAGGGTATTTTCTATCAAGCAAATGAGGAAACGTGATAGAAAATACCCTCTGTATTTAGTGGATGATGATATCATAAAGGTTAGAGTTGGTCTAATGTCAATAGGAAATATAAATTTTTTGGAAATATTTTTGTTACTGTTCACAGAGCTATCAGACATTTACTGTCGGATAGCGAAATAGCATGATTCAGGAGTTGATTTCTGCATTGACTTAGTTATAGTCTAATATAGGAAGATAGATTTCATAAAAATCAAGAATATAATCCTCAGAGTTTAAACTATATATGTAAAATGCATACCCCTCCGATGCACAGTTTAAATGATGTTTTTTTGCATAGTCATAAATACGGCTTAAATCCCATTCTACTCCAGTTGGTGCAGGAGCAGTGATAACTGAGTAGATACAGGTACAGCCGTCTATTTTTTTGAAGGTATCTGCTTTTTCCTTCCATGGGCATACTTTCATCATAGGTTCACGAATAGCAAATTCCAAAGCGTGTGGAATATATGTACCGGAAGTATTTGTACGCAGAGTATAACAAAAATTTCCATAGGAAAATACAGGCGAGATAAAAACATTTTTCATATTTTCATAAAGTGTTTTAGAAAAATCCTGTTGAAAAAGCAAATAAAGCGAAGGAAGTTCTAAAATACTGCAGGTTTCAAGACCATGGTTTAAAGTATCAATATGATTTTTCATAAAATACATTTTTGCTAAACGATTTTGTAATTGGTATATTTCATCTTCTGTTCTTGTAATAAAAGAAGAAAAATAATCTGACACTTCTAAAAGAGTTTTAGAAGTATAGAGATTCTTTATATCTGCAAGGCTGGTATCTAATTGACGGTATAGGTGAATGCCCATAATACGTTGAATTTCGTCTGGTCCATAATAGCGGTATCCATTGTTAGGGTCACGCAGTGGGGAAACTAAACCCTCTTTTTCATAAAGACGAATAGCATCAGTGGAAAGACCAATGAGTGCAGCTACTTCACGAATTGTATATTTTTTACTCATAATGTTCCTCGTTTCTGCGTTGTGTTTTATACGCCTAAATAACTTTTTTGGAATCGCATTCTTACGGAAAAAACAGCAAGTGTTTTGTCTGGTACTGTTATGTTTATATTATACCATTTTTAGGAAGTAGTTAAAAGAAAAAATCACTTTTAAAAATGGAATGGCGAAATGTCCACTTGAAAAGAAAAGGTCTTGGAAAATAAGAAAAAATTATAAAATACAGTTGTAATTTTAAAAATAATTCTTTAAAATTAAGAAAAGAGGCGACACAACAAGAGTAACGCTTCAGAATGAGAGGTAGAAGATGACAAATCTAAGTGATTGTGAAAAAAAGATTTTAGGATGTATTTATGAGCATCACAGAAAGGAAGAAGAAGCTCCTAATCTAAAGGATATTATGAGACTGATTGGAGAAAAGTATGGAGTTTTATGGAAGATACAGACAGTCTGTACATTTTTATCGAGAATGGAAAAAAAGGGAGTCATTACAATAAAAAAAGAAGGAAAGTATTCTTATTATTATCCGGCAATATCTTATGAAGTATATGTACGTCAGGAATTGATGGAGTTGTGCAAGATTTATTTTGAGCAGAATGAGAAAAAGCTGAAACAATTTGTACGACAAATATAATCGAACACCAACGTTACTGTTCACT
>CAYMHX010000357.1:0-2115 GCA_964390325.1 uncultured Roseburia sp.
AAGGAATATTTAAATGAGAATTAATAAATATATGATACAAAAAGGAATCGCATGTTTGAAAGAATATGGATTTCGAGAATTGTATATAAGAGCAGCAGAAAAGCTGCGTTCCCAAAAAATATCTTATGATAAGTGGTATCAGGAGCATAAAATAACAGAAGAACAGAAAAAAGCTCAGATAGAGGATGTAAAAACCTGGGACAGGAAGCCTTTGGTAAGCATTTGCGTACCTCTTTATAATACCCCGGAGGGATATTTAAAGGAAATGATAGACTCAGTCCGAAATCAGACTTATCCAAACTGGCAGTTATGTCTTGCAGATGGAAGTCCAAATGAAGATTTAAAGGCAGTCATTGAGCAAAGTTATCCAAATGAAAAACGGATTTGTTACAGACATTTAGAAAAAAATTTGGGAATTGCGGAAAATACGAATAAGGCTTTTGAAATGGCAGAGGGAGAATGGATTAGTTTATTAGACCATGATGATTTGTTGGTGCCAGAGGCTTTGTATGAAACGCTTACAGCGGCAAAAATAGCAGAGGGCAAAGCCTCTCTTGTAAAATGGAAGAAATGTGATAGAGAAGTAGAGGCAGTTTATTCTGATGAAGATAAAATAGCAGAGGATTTAACAGAACATTTTGACCCTCACTTTAAGCCTGATTTTAATATTGATTTATTGCGGACAAATAATTATATTACACATTTATTTACTGTAAAGAGAGAAATTGTAGAGCGTGTAGGTGGTTTTGAAAGCAAGTACAATGGGGCGCAGGATTTTGATTTTATTTTTCGGTGTACGGATGCAGCAAAAGCAGTTGCACATGTGCCACGTATCTTATATCATTGGAGAACATCGGCAGGCTCTACGGCAGAAAATCCTGCAAGTAAGATGTATGCTTATGAGGCGGGAAAGTTGGCAATTGAAGACCATTTAAAAGTAAAAGGATTAAAAGGAGAGGTTTCTTTTACCAGAAATTTAGGTTTTTATCGGGTGAAATATGCATTAGAGCGTGAAGAATTCATTTCTATTATTATTCCAAATAAAAATCAAGTAGAAATGTTGGAAAAGTGTATTACATCCGTAGAGAAAAGTAGTTATAAAAATTATGAAATTATTATTATAGAAAATAATAGTACCGAAGAAAAAACCTTTGCCTATTATGAAAAATTAACAGGCCAGCCTTATAGAACAGATACAACAATGGAAGGAACACTGTCAAATGGCAGTCGTATTTCTGTTGTAACATGGGAAGGTTCTTTCAAAGGGGAATTTAATTATTCTGCGATTAATAATTATGGAGTAACCTTTGCAAAGGGGTCATATTTTTTATTTTTAAATAATGATATTGAAGTGATAACCAAAGACTGGCTTGAGGAATTATTGAGCCATTGTCAGAGAGAAGATGTAGGAGCTGTTGGATGTAAACTTTTATATCCGGATGGCACAATTCAGCATGCAGGGGTAGGAATTGGTCTTGGAGGAATCGCAAACAGTATGTTTGTTGGAATGGACAGTAAATATCATGGTTATATGCACAGGGCAAACTTACAGTTAAATTACAGTGCAGTGACAGCAGCTTGTATGTTAGTAAAAAAAGGTGTATTTGAAGCAGTAGGTGGATTTGAGGAAACACTTGCTGTTGCCTATAACGATATTGATTTATGTTTAAAAATAGGTGCGGCAGGCTATCGAATTGTATATACGCCGTATGCAAAGGCATACCATGATGAATCCAAATCCAGAGGGAAAGAAAATACACCGGAAAAACAGGCAAGACTGGAAAAAGAATCCACTTATATGCTGGAAAAGTGGAAGGATATTTTTACATATGGAGACCCATACTATAATCCAAATTTTTCTAAAAAATATATGGATTATCGGATAGACAAGGTCTAACGGTTGTAAATAGGCATAAAAAGTGCTATAATAAATTGATAACTATTTTGAATAGTTAGGATAAATGAATTTAAAATATACTTAGGAGGTTTCAAATGAGAACATATTTAGTAACAGGTGGAGCAGGATTTATAGGTTCAAATTTTACAGAAAGATTATTGAATGAAGGAAATAAAGTAATTGGTATAGATAATTTCTGCGATTTCTATAATCCTTCT
>CAYMHX010000358.1:0-2095 GCA_964390325.1 uncultured Roseburia sp.
CGGACATCGAAAAAAGAAAGAGAGGCACCAACCTTCCGTTCTTTTATAACCTTACAAAAATAAAACCGTCCCTAAAGTAATAAGCTAAAGTTCCATATCATTACATATTCGGTAATTTTGCTAATGCTTTCTGAATTTCTTCTTCAGTTGGGATATAATCACCCATAATGCCATCATTGAATTTCTGATATGCATACATATCAAAATATCCTGTTCCAGTCAAACCAAATACGATATTCTTTGCTTCACCTGTTTCTTTGCATTTTAATGCTTCATCAATCGCAACTTTAATTGCATGACTGCTTTCCGGTGCCGGTAAAATACCTTCTATTCTTGCAAATTCCTGTGCTGCTGCAAATACTTCTGTCTGCTCTACACTTCTTGCCTCCATTAAGCCCTGGTCATAAATTTCAGATACAACCGAACTCATTCCATGATAACGTAAACCTCCTGCATGGCTGGAAGATGGCATAAAGCCGCTTCCTAAAGTATACATTTTCTGTAACGGACAAACCTTTCCTGTATCACAATAGTCATACGCATACTTACCTCTTGTTAAAGAAGGACAGGATTTTGGCTCTACTGCAATAATCTGATAATCTGCTTCTCCACGTACCATTTCACCAACGAATGGAGAAATCAAACCACCAAGGTTAGAACCACCTCCTGCACAGCCGATGATGATGTCTGCTTTTACGCCATATTTATCCAATGCTGCCTTTGTTTCCAAACCGATAACAGACTGATGTAATAATACCTGTGACAATACAGAACCTAATACATAACGGTAGCCTTCCTGATTGGTTGCAGCTTCTACTGCTTCTGAAATCGCACAGCCTAAACTTCCTGTTGTCCCCGGGAATTCTTCGTTAATTTTACGTCCTACTTCTGTCGTCATAGATGGAGAAGGTGTCACATTTGCCCCATAAGTTCTCATTACTTCACGGCGGAAAGGTTTCTGTTCATAAGAACATTTTACCATATATACCTGACAATCTAAATCAAAGTAAGAACATGCCATAGAAAGGGCTGTTCCCCACTGACCTGCTCCTGTTTCTGTTGTTACACCTTTTAATCCTTCCTGTTTTGCATAATAAGCCTGTGCAATCGCAGAATTTAATTTGTGGCTTCCTGAAGTGTTATTGCCTTCAAATTTATAATAAATGTGTGCAGGTGTGCCTAATTTTTTCTCTAAACAGTAGGCACGAACCAATGGTGCCGGACGGTACATCTTATAAAAATCAATGATTTCCTGTGGAATGTCTATGTATGCATTGGTATCATCTAATTCCTGTCTTGCCAATTCACGGCAGAACACTTTTGATAATTCATCTTCTGTAATTGGCTGTAAAGTCTCTGGATTTAAAAGCGGTGCAGGTTTTTTCTTCATATCTGCACGAACATTATACCACTGTTTTGGAAGCTCATTTTCTTCCAGATAAATTTTGTAAGGGATTTCTTTTGTTGTCATTTTCAATTCCTCTCTTTCCTATTCATTTCATTATATAATACCTTTATCACGCACTAGTTAATACTTTAACACACTTAGCATTTTCTGTAAATCCTAATGAACAGGTTTCAGAATTTACAAATAAATTCTGAAATTCACAGAAATCAAAAAACTCCTATCCTACCAATATTTTGATAGGACAGGAGTATTATCTACTTCTGCGGTGCCACCTAACTTCATTTTTCTGAAACGGTTTTCTATTTTTATTCATAGACGTTTATTGAACATCATTCTTCATCACAAACCTACTAATTGATAATTTTTTAAAAATAGAATACGTTTTTTAAAAATGCCCTCTGTCATGTACCAACATACATGCTCTGCTATAACGTGCAGCCCACGTCTTCCCTACTCTGTATACGAAGCCTGTTAAATACCATCTTCTACATTTCAAGTCGCCCTCCAAGAACCATTCGCCAATCTTCCCATTACCGCAATTCCACCACCTGCGACTCTCTGTGTATGTTTCAAAAGGTTACTTTTTCTTTTCATCGGTTTAATTTGATAAAGTAATCATAATACTGTTTTTAGGCTTTGTCAATGTTTATTTTCTTATTTTTTATTCTTCTTATCTTTGTTGGTTAC
>CAYMHX010000359.1:0-2075 GCA_964390325.1 uncultured Roseburia sp.
TGCGTCAGAAATACATACTCTGGAGCAGCAAAAACTAAATATTCAAACTGTCACACGGAAAACCGGATGAGCGTATGTTCATCCGGTTTCGTATTCCCAAAATCGAGATTTTAATAACTTTGGGAAATAGATTTTGTCGCAAAAGTTATATAAGATTTGCGACAAAACAACTCAAAATATAAAGTGATAATTATTTCTGCTATTTTGATTTAACTTGACAAATCAAAATAAAACAAGTATAATTAAAATGTAATTTTGACTTGGAGGAAACACCTATGCAAAGATCTGGGGAATATATAAGTAATTTAAGCGGCGAGGCAATGTATAAATCGTTTAGGCCTGCACCGTTGCCGCCTGTAATTGATATGGATAACGAAATGGTTTCTCTTCTTACCGGTGCGACTAAAGCGTTGGCAACGTTGGATACCCTTTCCTCGTATATCCCAAATATGAACCTGTTTGTGTCAATGTATGTACGCAAGGAAGCTTTGTTGTCATCTCAAATTGAAGGCACACAAGCAACACTTGAAGATGTTTTAGATCCATTGGTAGAAAAGAATGCTAATCAAAATGTGGCAGATGTTGTGAACTATATTAAAGCCACAGAGTTTGCACTTGAACGAATGAACTCACTTCCTCTCTGTAATAGACTGATTAAAGAAACGCATGAAGTTTTAATGTCTGGAGTTCGTGGGCAGGAGAAAAATCCCGGCGAATTCAGAACTTCTCAAAACTGGATTGGCGCTGCAGGTTCATCTCTAAAGAACGCACATTATATTCCACCGAATCCGGAGGATATGATAAATGCCATGTCTGATTTGGAAAAGTATATCAATTCAGATGACTCGTTGGACTTACTGATTCAGGCAGCATTGCTTCATTATCAGTTTGAAACAATCCATCCATTCCTTGATGGTAACGGTCGTGTTGGCAGGCTTCTAATTACATTGTTTCTGATGGAGAAAAAAGTGTTGAATTCTCCTGCACTTTATATATCGTATTATCTCAAAAAGAATCGTATCGAGTATTATGACCGCATGAGTGAAGTTCGTAATAAAGATAATTATGAGCAGTGGGTCAAGTTCTTCTTAAATGCTATTAAAGAATCTGCCGAAGAGTCTGTTGATGCAATCAAAAAACTGTCTGTACTTCATGATTCAAATATTGAAAAGATAAACGCTATGGGTAGAGCTGCAAAGAATGCCAGGGCTGTTTTTGATTATCTTGAGCAAAATCCAATTATTGACATCGGTAAAACTGCAGAAGAATTGAATCTCGTATTCAGTACAGTTTCTCTTGCAGTAAATAGGTTGGTAGATGCAGGGATTTTGGTTCAAACGAATAATGCAAACCGCAATCGAGTGTTTGCTTATGAAGATTATCTCTCCATATTACGAAAGGATACTTAAACGAGGGTGAATTTCGATGAAGATGAATAAAGATTTTTTTAATAAAAACAAAGTTCCGGCTTATTCCGCAGCAAATCTGTTTTGCTTTTCAACAGATATGCTGGATAGTGATGCTTTTGAACAATTTGAATCAGAAGCAATTGAAAAAGGAGTACCGTTGATAGATAGGTCTGAGGAGCTTCAATGTATCTCCGAACTTTCCTCTTCGGAAGAAATTGTAAATTATATGAGAAAATTAAAATCAATAGCTAATGCTCCGCAAATAATAAGCAAAGCATTAGTTTATGAAGATGAAACTATGCCGCTAATACTGAAAAGATATCTTACAAATGCCGTAGATATTTTCATTGAAACTGCCGGAAAGTGTTTTGTTAAAGCGGATATCAACTATGTCCACCGTTTGCGTAAGCAGTATAATAACATAAGAAATCCATACGCAAAAGCAGTAGCTTGCCTTGTGTTTGGCATAAAAGAAATGTATGAAGAAAGTGATTTTTTGTTTCAGGAATACGTCAAAATGAGAACAGAATATCCAAACGAGAGTTTTTCGGATTTTCCATTGCTGGCACTACATATTTTGCATGACAAATCATAACTCTTTTTGTAAAAACAGAATCGTGTCAAATGAGTATAATAATGGCAATATTCCACATACTAACTCCACAC
>CAYMHX010000360.1:0-2057 GCA_964390325.1 uncultured Roseburia sp.
TGAAATCGGTGTATATAAAAATCATATACCGCTTACGACTGTACTTGCACCAGGAGTTGTAACCATTCATAGAGATGGTGAAGACAAGGTAATCGCAGCTGTACATTCTGGTTTTGCAGAAATTCTGCCAGATAAAGTAACCCTTCTTGCAGAGATTGCTGAGTGGCCAGAGGAAATTGATGTGGAACGTGCGAAGGCAGCAAAGACGAGAGCAGAAGAACGTTTGGCAAATAAGACAGAGGCTCTTGATGTGAAACGTGCGGAGCTGGCATTGCGTAAGGCATTGGTTCGTATTGATATCGCAAAGTAAATTCATGATGTGAAATAACTTTGCAATGTATATAGGCGGTGATTGAAAATCACGCCTGTGCCACACGCGGTCACGAAGTGACAAATTCCTTATACGCGTGTGTGTGCATCCCCCGGAGGGTCTATATATGAGGCGAAGTTTTTAATCGCCGAATATATAGAATAAATGTAACTATTCAGTACAGGACAAAACACTTGCTGATTTGCTGCGTAAGAAAGTGAGTCAAGAGTTGATGTTTGCTTCGCAAAGCGAATTTGCATGCAAAAATCAATGGCTTACTGGAACGGAGTGAACAGTAACGCTTGGAATTATGAAGGTACTGAATAATTACGATGGAATAAAATAACTTTATGTGAAGAAAGCAGTTATGTTTGTCTGCCTTTTTGAAGGGAGATTACATGACTGCTTTTTAATTGGCGTTACTGTTCACTCAGCAAGTGTCTGATAGCTCTGTGAACAGTAACGTTTACAGTTCTTTTTTGGGTACAAATATAGACAGAAGTTGGTTTTGTGGTATACTTGAGTTAGTGGGTACAAACAGAAATGAGGATTATATGAAATTTTTATCAAAAAAATATTTATGTACGTCAGGACTTGAGAAAGAACAGTACAATATCATTAAACCTGCAATTTATGCAGATAATAGGGAAAAGTTAAATGTATTTTCTATCTTGTGTGTAGGATTTTTTCTATTGATGTTTTTTATTTCTTTTATATCAACAGTTATGGCAAATAATCGAACGATTTATATAATAGGGGCTTTGCTTTCAAGTATTATTTTTTTATTAGCAAAGTTTTCTAAAAAAGATGAACGTTTAGTAACCATTGATGTCTATCTTTTTATGACATTGCTCTTTTGGATGGGACTGCAGCTTTCAATTGTTACAACACCGAATGAACGGACGGTGACATTTATTGCCGTTATGTTGTTAGGTCCGATTGTCTTTAATGACAGACCGATAAGGATGATAGCATTTATTGAATTTTTTGTTGTTTTGTTTATGATTGCTGCGATACAGGTGAAAACGGGTTTTGTATTGGAATCTGATTTAGTAAATGTATTTGTGTATTCTATTTTAAGTATGGTAGCAAGTACTTATATGACGATTGTAAAGTGCGAACGGCATTTTGTAGAGCAGGAGGTAATTCGTTTAAGCAGGACAGATGTTTTGACAGGGCTTTATAATAGAAATGCATTTACAGAATATACAGACCGATATAATGAGGAAAAAATGCCGAAAAATTTTACAGTGATATATTTTGATGTGAATGATTTAAAGGGTGCGAATGATGTGCTTGGGCATGATGCGGGTGATGAATTGATTCGCGGTGCAGCGAAATGTATTAGTGAAACTTTTAACAAAGTGGGAAACTGTTATCGTACAGGTGGCGATGAATTTATTGTGGTGGCACAGGCTGAAGAAATGGAAATTGCTCGTTTGTGTCAGGTTTTTGAGAAAAATACACAAAATTGGAGAGGCAGAATTGTAGAAAAACTGAGAGTTTCTTATGGTTATGCGTCGGTCAATGAATTTCCGGAAGATGATTTTACAAGTATTCAAAAAATTGCAGATAAACGGCTTTATGAAAATAAAAGACAGTTTTATTCGATAGCGGGAAATGATAGACGAGGACAGCGGAATGTGTTTCGATAAATTGAGGTTATTAACAGTCGACAATAACCTATAAAAGACTATAAAACAGTATTGAGTTTTATAAGTTGTTAGTATAGAATAATATTGGAAGG
>CAYMHX010000361.1:0-2041 GCA_964390325.1 uncultured Roseburia sp.
ATCACTTTCTTTTGTTCAAAACAGCAAGTGTTTTGAACTGCTCTGAATAGTTACACAGCATCTTCTATTTCATCTGCTTCTTCCATATCCGGTTCTTGTGCATTTTCTTTAATAATACCTTCTAATACTTTAAATTCAAAGACCTTATCTTTAAAAGCTGTAAATTTATTTCGATTGTCAATTCGCACTACAACACCTTCTGCGATATGATTCTGTCCAATTTCATCAAACGGCATTCCTTCGTTATATTTATGAACTCTGGCTTTTAAATCTTCTTCTGTTGTAAAGATAAACTTCTCTAACTCTGGAACATGTTTTAATCCAATCTTGCCACACCAGTATTTTACACTCTCCCAAGGAAGCTCTATTTTTATTCCGTCCTGTGTCGTAACCGTCATTCGATAAACATACATTTCAGACTGTCCTTCTTCACAACCATAAGAAAATACAGAATCACGTCCAAATTTTTCAGCAAATTCTCTATCCTTCACCTTAGAATTTGATATCTGTCCCATAATTGGAGTTCCATCTTCCAAATAGCCCACAATTTCATAGAAAATCTCAAATCCCATTGGAATGATATCCTTTAAAAGATTGTGATATTTTTCACGCAATTTTTCATCGCTTCTCTCTGCTGTACCATCATTAATGTAATAAAGAACTCGTTTTCTGCTTCCGGAAATCACTGCCGGCACTTGTACTGTTTGCTCAGGTAAGCCCAATTCCTTTCTAATCCAAGTGTTTTCTTTTTTCTCTGCCATTGTTTTCATAGTACGTCCAGATGTTCCATGGAGTTTTCTTGTCAGATAAATAGTATCTCCAGGATAAAATGCACTCATATTGTAAGCAAGCTGGTCTGTATGAATATGTTCATCAAAATACAGATATTTTTCAGGTCTTTCATTCCATGTTCTTGCTCTTGCACCACCGCTTCCATGTCTGCGTCCTCTTGGACCTCTTGGAATATATTTTCTGCAAATCTCAATATCTCCAAATTTAGAAACCGCATCACCATCTTTTAATTCAGAAATATCGGTATACTTTTCTAAACATTCAATCGGTAAAATCAAACCTTCGGAGCGTTCTCCTCTTAATTTAATGGCTGCTATATTTCTCTTCTTTTCGTCCATATAACCGCCGATATTATTTCCCGCAAAATCCTTTTTACGAACCAGATTATTCTCTCTGGCAAATTCTAAAGAGAGCTGACCATCTACCGGAAAAAATACAACTCTCTGTCCCTCTTTGTACTCCAAACCAATGACTACATTCTGGTCGAATACTTCAACACATTGTAAACGGTCTGCATTCCTATGCTTTCTTATATTTTTTAACGTTGTAATATATGCGTTATACATAACTTCCTCCTAAACTTCGTAACTATTCAGTCCCCTCATAGTTACGATGCAAAAATTCATAAAAATTGCTTCGCAATGGAATTTTTGCACGCTTGAATCACTTTCTTTTGGTCAAAACAGCAAGTGTTTTGACCTGCTCTGAATAGTTACTAAACTTCTATAAATGTTGTGGCATTAGAAATCTTTATCATAGTTTCTAATTCTGATAACAATGTACTTCTCTTTAATTTAATTTCTTCTATTTTTTTCAAAACAGAAAGCGGGTCAACCAGTTCCATGGAATTTTCCCTTACATAAGCTTCTACCACTTCAAGCGGACGTTCTTCTTTGCCCTTACTGTCTTTTCCAAGAATGGTAAGACGCATATTTTCTGCTGTGTTCTGGAGATTTCCATTTTTTAACTCCATTGTGCTGTTACATTCTGTATAATCTTTATACATTTTATTTTCTAACAGACGTTCAAATTCATCTTCTGGTACTTTCTGAGTAGTCAAACAATTACCCGACAAAACCAAATTATTACTATTATTACTACATCTCAATCGATTTCGGAGTGAAATCGCAGCTGCCACCGACATCGTACCGTAAGAGGTTTTAATCTGTGTCTGTGCATTTGATACGATAATTGCAGAATCCAATTTCTGATATCTATCAATTAAATCCATAATCTGCTGATAAGAAGA
>CAYMHX010000362.1:0-1144 GCA_964390325.1 uncultured Roseburia sp.
GAGGAGAACGTAATTACGATATTTATTCCAGACTTTTGAAGGATAGAATCATTTTTCTTGGAGAAGAAGTAAATGATACTACAGCAAGTCTTGTAGTTGCACAGTTGTTATTTTTAGAGTCAGAAGACCCAAATAAAGATATTCATTTATACATCAATTCTCCGGGTGGTTCGGTAACTGCGGGTATGGCAATTTATGATACGATGCAGTATATTAAATGTGATGTAGAAACTATCTGCATCGGTATGGCAGCTTCAATGGGTGCATTTTTATTAGCAGGCGGTACAAAGGGAAAACGTCTTGCACTTCCAAATGCAGAAGTAATGATTCATCAGCCATCCGGCGGAGCAAGAGGACAGGCAACAGAAATTCAGATTGTGGCAGAAAATATTTTAAGAACCAAAAAGAAATTAAATGAAATCCTTGCTGCAAATACAGGAAAACCGTATGACGTAATTGCTGCTGATACAGAACGTGATTATTATATGACTGCGGAAGAAGCAAAGGAATATGGTTTGATTGACAACGTAATTACAAATCGTTAGTGAATGAGAGGAATAAAATGGCAGGAAGATATGAAGAAGTGTTCCGTTGTTCCTTTTGTGGAAAATCTCAGGAACATGTTCACAAGCTGATTGCGGGACCAAGCGGAAGTAACGCATTTATTTGTGATGAATGTGTAGAAATTTGTGCTGAAATTATCGAAGAAGAATTGGAAAAAGAATTAGAGAGAGAAGAATTCTTTGATGAGGATATAGTAGAAGAAAAAGATGTGAAAGACCAGATTAATCTTTTAAAACCGCAGGAAATGAAAGCGTTTTTGGATGAATATGTAATCGGTCAGGAGCAGGCAAAAAAGGTGTTGTCAGTTGCAGTCTATAATCATTATAAGAGAATTATGGCAGGTGCTACACTTGATGTAGAGCTTCAGAAAAGTAATATTTTAATGTTAGGACCAACCGGTTCCGGTAAGACCTATTTAGCTCAGACATTGGCACGAGTATTAAATGTGCCGTTTGCGATTGCGGATGCTACAACATTAACAGAAGCCGGTTATGTCGGTGATGATGTTGAGAATATTTTATTAAGACTTTATCAAAACGCCGAATTTGATGCACAAAAGGCAGAACGAGGCATTATATAC
>CAYMHX010000362.1:1154-2033 GCA_964390325.1 uncultured Roseburia sp.
GACATTGAAAAGGCTCAACGAGGAATTATCTATATTGATGAAATTGATAAGATTTCTAAAAAATCAGAAAATGTATCAATTACCAGAGATGTATCAGGCGAAGGTGTACAGCAGGCACTTTTAAAGATTTTAGAAGGTACGGTTGCTTCTGTTCCACCACAGGGAGGCAGAAAGCACCCAAATCAAGAATTGATTCAGATTGATACGACAAATATTTTATTTATCTGTGGTGGAGCATTTGATGGTTTAGAGAAGATTATTGAACGTCGTTTAGACCAGAAAACAATTGGATTTAATGCAGATGTACATGCAAAAGGTGATTTTAATGTAGGAGAGATATTAAAACATGCACTTCCACAGGATTTTGTGAAATTTGGTTTAATACCGGAATTTATCGGTCGTGTTCCAATTACTGTTTCCTTGGATTTATTGGATAAAGATGCCTTAATTCGTATTTTAAGAGAACCAAAAAATTCTTTAGTAAAACAATATGCAAAATTATTTGAATTAGATGGAGTTGCATTGGAATTTGAAGATAAAGCATTGGAAGTGATTGTAGAAAAAGCAATTGACCGTAAGACGGGAGCAAGAGGATTGCGGGCAATTATGGAAGCAGCTACATTAGATTTGATGTATCAGATTCCTTCAGATGAGTCGATTGCAAGATGTGTCATAACAAAAGAAATGGTTGAAAATGCTCTTGCAGTAGATAAGAAGTAAAAGAAAAGGTAATCGGAAGATACAATAGTTACAGGGAAAGAAAAAGGGGTTGTCGGGAAATGAAAAGCAAGCACAACATATAGTATATAATATGATTTTGAAAGAACTATATGTTGTATGTCATTTTTATTTCTCGACAACCTTTTTATGTGTTATAAT
>CAYMHX010000363.1:0-2030 GCA_964390325.1 uncultured Roseburia sp.
TGATGCAACACACTCTCCAATGTTTACACAGATGGAAGGTTTGGTAGTAGATAAAGGTATTACATTATGTGATTTACAGGGTATGTTAGATGAATTTGTAAAGAAGATTTATGGAGAAGGTACAAAGACCCGTCTTCGTCCGTCGTATTTCCCATTTACAGAACCGTCTGTAGAAGTAGACTGTAGCTGTTTTGAATGTGGTGGAACCGGATGTAAACTTTGCAAAGGCACAGGTTGGATTGAAATTCTTGGTGCGGGTGTCGTAAACAATAAAGTATTGGAAAACTGTGGTATTGACCCAGAGGTTTATAGCGGATTTGCATTTGGTATCGGTATCGAACGTACAGCGATGTTAAAATATGGTATTAATAATATTAAATTATTATTCGAGTCAGATATTAAAGTATTAAATCAGTTGAATGATAAATAATGTGTAGCTATTCAGAATTAAGGTAATTTATATAAAAAGAATAACTCTTGTTGATAGGAAAACTTCTCAGTAAGTTAGCTTGGAATTTTTAGGGAAGTTTCTTTGGCGGGAAGTTAAAAACGAGAAAATACGAAGTGTTTTTGAGTTTGAATAGTTAAAAAAGAAATAAAAATAGAAATAAGTGTAGAAAGGTTTGGGAAAAAAGATGATAGCACCATTAAGTTGGTTAAAAGATTATGTGGATATCGATATTACTCCACAGGAATTAGAAGAAAAATTATTTTCTTGTGGATTTGAAGTAGAAGAATTATACGAAGTAGGAAAAGACATTAGTAAGGTAGTAGTTGGTCATGTATTGACTTGTGAACCAATTCCAGATACACATTTGCATGTTTGTCAGGTAGATTGTGGGGAGCATGGACAGTTCCAGATTTGCTGTGGTGCAGATAATGTAAAAGCAGGTGGAAAGTTCCCAACAGCTTTAGTAGGTGCAACCGTTTATGCAACAGCAAAAGACCATAAGACTGTAGAAGGCGTTATGACAATCGGGAAAGGCAAGTTAAGAGGTCATGAGTCTTTTGGTATGCTTTGTTCAGGCGTAGAACTTGGTGTAAGTGAAGATATGTATCCGGGTGCAGGTTATAACGGATTATTGGTATTACCGGAAGATGCAGAGATTGGTGCAGATGTAAAGCCAATCTTAGGTTTAGATGACTGGATTTTTGATATTGCAATTACAGCAAACCGTCCTGACTGTCAAAGCATTGTGGGAATTGCCAGAGAAATTGCAGCAGTATTAGAAAAACCATTCAAAGCTCCTGATTTAAGCTATACAGAAGATGATGTGACCTTAGAAGGATTCAATGTAACTGTGGATTGTCCGGAACTTTGCCCAAGATACAGCGCACATTATGTACATGATGTAAAAATTGCAGAATCTCCTGCATGGATGAAACGCCGTCTTGCCTTAGTTGGAATTAATGCAATTTCAAATATCGTAGATATTACAAACTATATTTTAAAAGAACTTGGTCAGCCAATGCATGCTTTTGATTACACAACTTTAGAAGGAAATGCAATCAATGTCCGTCGTGCGGCAGAAGGTGAAAAAATCATTACCTTAGATGAAACCGAATTAACATTAACAACCGAAAATATGTTGATTTGTGATGGCGTAAAACCTGTTGCCTTAGCAGGTGTTATGGGTGGTTTAAATTCAGAAATCAGAGAAACAACAAGTACCGTTTTATTTGAATCAGCAAAATTTGCCCGTGATAATATCCGCCGTACCTCAAGAGCCGTAGGAAAATCTTCTGACTCCAGCGCTCGTTATGCAAAAGGTGTCGATGAGTATGCTACGGTTATGGCGATGAAGCGAGCATTGCATCTCATCGAAGAATTAGATTGTGGTAAGGTTTCAAAATTACATGTAGATGTGAATACAGGAAACAGCGTAGAACCAAGAGAATTGACCGTTAGCATTGCAAGAGTAAATGGAGTGCTTGGTATTACAGTTCCAAATGAAGATATTGTCCGTATTATGACAAATCTTTGCTTTGAACCAAAAGTAGAAGGTGATAGCTTAACCTTACAGATTCCT
>CAYMHX010000364.1:0-2024 GCA_964390325.1 uncultured Roseburia sp.
TCATCAAAACGCATTAGAAGCAATGAAAGGATGTCAGGTTGAAATTGAAAATGAATAGAAAAAGATATCGTAACTATTCAGTACTCTCATAGTTACGATACAAAAATTCATTAAAAATCGCTTCGCGATAGAATTTTAAGCTGCCTTTGGCAGTATTTACACCCGAATCATGTTCTTTTGGTCAAAATAGCAAGTGTTTTGACCTGCTCTGAATAGTTACAAGATATCATTTTAAACTATGAAATTAGAAATAGGTTTTGACACCAGACTTATACTATTGTGAATGGATACAAAGGTATCTTTTGTGGTTTCAGCACCCTCGCTTTAGCCATTGGAGTGCCAGATTGTATAAACATATTTGTGGAATATTTTAAAGTTATTCACAATTATGAAAGTACAGAAGCATTGCAGTTACTTAATTTATAGTTAGGTTAAAAAATACAAATGTATATATTTTGGAAAGGTATGATTATTCAATATGGATAAGTATATAAAAACCCCAATTACAGAAGAAATAACAAAAGATTTAAAAGTTGGAGATTATGTGTATCTTACAGGCACGATTTATGTTGCAAGAGATGCAGCCCACAAAAGAATGATAGAGAGCTTAGAAAAAGGGGAAGGACTCCCTATTGATATTAAAAATTCTACAATTTACTATATGGGACCGTCTCCGGCAAGAGAAGGAAGACCAATTGGCTCAGCAGGACCAACCACATCTACCCGCATGGATAAATATGCTCCTATTTTATTAGATTTAGGAGAAAAAGCCATGATTGGCAAAGGAAAGCGTTCCAAAGAAGTAATGGAAGCCATTATTCGTAATAAAGCTGTTTATTTTGCTGCGGTAGGTGGTGCAGGTGCATTATTATCAAAATGTATAACTAAATCAGAAATCGTATGTTATGAAGACTTAGGTGCAGAAGCAATCCTGAAAATAGATGTAAAGGATTTTCCAATCATCGTTGTAGCAGACTGTAGTGGAAATAATTTATACGAAACAGCTGTTAAAGAATATGCTATAAAAGAAAATGAGTTCTATAAATGAACAAATACTCAAAAAAATATCAGTGATTGTTTGTGCTATAAAGACATTTTAATGTTTTATGAAATAATTGTCTTTGTTGCAAAGATAAAATTGTGCAGTTTTTTAAATATGCTCTTAATTATTCATTTGCTCAATTATAGCAATAAAATTATTTGATTAAGAATTATACAGAAATCGTAACTATTTAGTGCCTTCATAATTACGATTCGCAAACCCATGAGAAATCTGCTACGCAGATGGGTTTGCTCACTCCTGAATCATATTCTTACGCTCAAAACAGCAAGTGTTTTGAGCTGTCCCGAATAGTTACCGGAAATCATTATATTAGAGTAAGAGGTTTATATGCAGTTAGTATTAGAAAAAGGCCGTCCTCAAAAAGAAGATGGTAGATTAGAAAAAGAAATCAAGACTTATGATTTATTAGATTCACTTAAAATTTATTATGAGAGAGTAGACCATGAAGAAGCAAATACCATGGAAGCATGCTTAGAAATTGATAAAGTATTGGCACCTGCTGTTATTTGCAAAAATCTTTTTTTATGCAATGCACAAAAAACAAAATTTTATTTATTAATGATAAGAGAAGATAAAAAATTTAAAACAAAAGAAATTTCACATCAAATTAATAGTGCCAGATTATCTTTTGCAACACCGGAGTATATGGAGCAATTTTTAAATATCACTCCGGGCTCTGTAAGTATCATGGGGCTTATGAATGACAAAGAAAATCAGGTAAGACTTTTAGTAGATGAGGATATTTTAAAAGAAGAATATTTTGGATGTCATCCATGTATTAATACTTCAAGTATTCGATTAAAGGTTTCCGATATATTTGAAAAATTCCTTCCAGCCGTGCAGCATGACTATACTATTGTACAGTTAGGGATAGCAGATTAAAGAACTGTAACCAATAAAGAAATTTGAAAGTAACAGTTCAGCCATCAGCCAAAATGAAAAACATCAGATGCTTGCATCA
>CAYMHX010000365.1:0-2011 GCA_964390325.1 uncultured Roseburia sp.
AAACCGTGTATATCTTCTATATATTCGGCGATTAAAAACTTCGCCTCATATATAGACCCTCTGGGGATGCACACACACGCGTATAAGGAATTTGTCACTTCGTGACCGCATGTGGCGCAGGCGATAATTATTAATCACCGCCTCTATATATAAAAATATGTATAAGTAAAATTCATACTTTCTGAATAATTACACTTTTACAATTTAATGTATTACAATTTTATTTTATCCCAGTGGACAGAGATTGTCAATGAAACTATTTATGATTTGAAGATTTGTTGTGACAGTTCAGCCATCAGCCAAAATGAAAAACATCAGATGCTTGCATCATGATTTTTTCATTTGAGCTGATGAGCGGAACGCCATTTTATAGCAAACCTATGTTTTGCTGCAAAGCTTAGTTGCGAAGCAACAAGAAAGCGACGAAGTCGCCTTTGCGAATGGCGTGGGCTGAACTGTTACGATTTGTTACTGTTCACTCGTTACTGTTCACTCCGTGACCAGCAACGAGTGATTTTTGCATGAAAAGTTGTTAGAAATAGCAGTAGAATTGCTTTGTAACCACCAAACTTTTTAAAAGGTCAATTTTGGGGTTTTTGTATATTTGAAATCAAAAAATGGTCTATTTAATGGTCAAGAATTTAGGTCAAAATGGTACTAAAAAAAGAGAGAACAGATTTCTCCATTCTCTCAACAAATCCTTTATTTATGCGGTTTTTCGGCTTAACCAAAATATCTGTTTAATAAACCTTCAAATGCTTTACCATGTCTTGCTTCATCCTTAGCCATTTCATGCACTGTATCATGGATAGCATCTAAATCAGCAGCCTTTGCACGTTTTGCAAGGTCAAATTTACCAGCTGTTGCACCATTTTCAGCATCTACTCTTAACTGTAAGTTTTTCTTTGTAGAATCTGTTACAACTTCACCTAATAATTCAGCAAATTTAGCAGCGTGTTCTGCTTCTTCCCAAGCAGCTTTTTCATAGTATAAACCGATTTCCGGATAACCTTCTCTGTGAGCTACACGAGCCATAGCAAGATACATACCAACTTCTGAACATTCACCTTCAAAGTTTGCTCTTAAATCAGCAAGAATATCTTCGCTTACACCTTTTGCAACACCTACTACATGTTCTGCCGCCCATGTTCTTTCGCCAACCTGTTCTGTGAACTTATCAGCACCTACTTTACAAACTGGACAGGCTTCTGGAGCAGAATCTCCTTCGTGAACATAACCACATACATTACAAACAAATTTAGACATAATCATTTCTCCTTTTCTTTTTAGAATTAATAATAGTAACTGTTATTGATTTTAGTATAAAAAATAATTTTTGTCAACAGTTTTTTTCTATTTTTTTGTTTTACAATCAGGACATTTTCCAAAAAAGTAAGCAAAATGTCCGGCAATTTCGCCCTCAAAACCGCAGCCTGCTAATACATTGATATGTTCCAAACCTTCTACTTTTAAATCGGAAACCCCTCCACAGCAGTTACATAAAAAATGATAGTGCAGTTCAGGACGCCCGTCAAAACGGTCTGGTCCGATTCCGGTAGAGATTTTCTGAATTTCACCCATTTCAGCTAAAAGGGCAAGATTTCTATAAACCGTCCCTAAGCTGACGTTTGGAAATTCTGCTTTAATACCCAGATAAACGGTTTCAGCGGTAGGATGGTCATAGTGCATTGCGAGAAAATTTTTAATGGCTTCCCGCTGCCTGCTATACTTTAGCATAATACCAATCCTTTCTAATAAAAATAGTAACTGTTACTGATTTCATTATATGCAAAGAAACATTATTTGTCAATAGTTTTTTGAATTTATTGTAATAAATTCAAAAAAACAACATATATATGGTACAAATCATTAGAAATTTGTGATGTTTTAGAGTTTGTATTCTATATTACAGTACAATTTGTGCAGTAATTTTTGTATCGTAACTCTGAAGGTACTAAAATATATAGGCGGTGATTGAAAATTACGCCTGCGCCACACGCGGTCACGAAGT
>CAYMHX010000366.1:0-2009 GCA_964390325.1 uncultured Roseburia sp.
CCCCGGAGGGTCTATATATGAGGCGAAGTTTTTAATCGCCGAATATATAGATACTAAAAAATAGAGATAACTATTCAGAGTCGAAGAAATTGGCAAAAAAGAATGCCTATTCAGTTTGCTAAGGAATTTTTTGCAAGCAGAAATCTTTCTTTTTATGCAGATTGCCTTGGCTCTGAATAGCTACCCCAACAAAAAAATTATACTTGCCGGCTCAGGGTACTATTATGGTATTTTGAAGAATGTGTAACATCTTCCCCAAACCATGCAGGAGGCAGGAAAGCATTTGCTTCTTCTAAACTGTTAAATTCAACTTCTGCAAGTACTAAAGGTGATAGTTTTCCATGAAAGACATCCAACTCAATTGTGAATTTTTTGTCATATGGAATGAGATAGCGTGTTTTTTCAATAAAAATACCGTCTACTTTGGTTTTTAAGTGTGTAAAGGATTCTGCTGTTAAGGGAAGTTCAAATTCTTCTCTTGCCATAAGTCCTTCTCCTTTACAGGTGAGGATATAATCATCATTAGAACGACGGATACGGATAACCGGATTGGTAGAAATGTATCCTTGGGCAATTTCTTTGCGTGGATAAGTTTCTAAATCTTTTGGAAGTGTGTGGATTAAATATTTGCGTTCGATTTCCATAGAAGACCTCATTTCTAAGTTTTTTGTAACTATTCTGAGTTTGTATTTTTTTTAGTATGGCAGATTGATAGAAAAATTTCAACTAATTCTGGCGAGGAATTCCCAACCTCTAAGCAAAGTGTAGGTGGTGGTTACTGTTCACACAGCAGCTAATCACTTGCTGATTTGCTGCGTAAGAAAATGATTCAGGGGTGAGCAGACTCCTTTTGCGTAGCAAAACTTTAAATGAGTCTGCGAATCGTTACTGTTCACTCCGTTGCCAGTAACCAGGTGGTGGGAGAAATCGTCATTTTGTTTATAACAATATTGTGGTTCACTAAAATATATAGTATAATGATTTTAGTGAAATATAGGTGGTGTATATTTATGGAACTTACGAAAACAGAAAAATTACAGATTTATACAACCGATGATGATAGAGCTCTCTTGCTCAACAGCATGAGAGCTTATTTGGATGCGTGTAATTATGTATCTCACTATGTATATACCACGAAGGATTTATCATAGGTTTCCGTACAGAAACATACTTATGCTGTCTGCCGTTCGGAATATGGTCTGCCATCTCAGATGGCTTGCAATGTAGTCCGTGCCGTTAGTGGCTCTTATAAAACCAACAAGACCAACGGTTTTGATTGGACGGAATGCAAATATGGAAAGAAAAAAGAATAAAAGAAGATAGAAAGGAATGATAATTCAAATGAAAAAATTAGGAATTTTTATGGCAGAAGGCTGTGAGATGATTGAAGGTTTAGCAGTAGTAGATGTGGTGAGAAGAACAGGAGAAATGGAAATCATTACAATTTCAATTACGGATAAAAAACAGGTAACAAGCTCACACAATGTTACTTTTTTAACAGATGCATTGGCATCAGAAGTAAATTTTGAGGAATTAGACGGTATTATCCTTCCGGGAGGAATGCCTGGTACTTTAAATCTGGGAGCAGATGAAACGGTAAATGCAGTGATTAAAAAGTTTGCAGGGGAAGGAAAATTGGTAGCAGCCATTTGTGCAGCACCAAGTGTTTTAGGGTCAGCAGGTATTTTAGAAGGAAGACACGCAACCTGCCATCCTGGCTTTGAAGAAAAATTAATTGGTGCAGAGTGTTTAGAGGATGCCGTTGTTATTGATGGACATATTATTACAAGTCGAGGTATGGGAACAGCAGTTGATTTTGGTCTTGCCATTGTTTGGCATTTGTTAGATGATGAAGCAGTAGAAAAAGTGAAAAAAGGAATTGTATACAATCTCGACTGGGAGGTTGTAGAAGCAGAAAAATAGGGTAAAAAATAGTTACTTTTCACACGTCAGACAAACACTTGCTGTTTGGCTGCGTAAGAACATGATTCAGGGGTTGATTTTTGCTT
>CAYMHX010000367.1:0-2007 GCA_964390325.1 uncultured Roseburia sp.
AAGAACATAAAATATTAGTTTCAAGAAATCATTAAATTATACATTTTTCAATATATTCAACAAAGGTCGACAAACCATATATTTACATTACTAATATCAGGAGTTATAATATAATTATTGAGATTGTTCGAAAGGATGTAAAAAAATGTTTGATTTAGAATTAGAACACACCCAAGAAAATGCAGGACTTCTACTACAAGGTATGTGGTATTCTGAATTGCCCGATATATTATGTATGGATGAGCGAAAGGCCAAAATATTAAATGTTTTAGAAAATATGTGTTGGCAAAATGAAACTGATAATTTCAAATTTGAGGATGATTTTATTACAGATTTTAAATATATATTTACTCCGCCTTATTTGAGAAAACCAGGTGTTGAAACCATTGTTTTTTATGATTACAAAAACAACGGCACCTTGCGAGAAATGCAAATGCCAAATTTACTTCTGTACTTTTCTTTTATATACAACACACTATTCGTATATGAAGATGTGTTCTGTAAACTATATTTGGAAGAAGATAATAAAGATTTAATTAAATTTTCAAACTCTTATGTATTGTTTGAAAAAACTTTTAATATTGATTCACCTTATGGTGATGAAGATATTGAAGTTATAGAGGGAGTGTTTGCCGATAAAAACAACAAAATCAGCAGTTCTATTATGTTCAACAATAATAAAGAGAGATATTTGAAGACTTGCGAAAACTATCTTTATAAAATGAAATTAGATATAGAATCATTTTTTCCAAATTTATATACACATTATTTTGAAAAAATCATTAATAAAAATCCATATAGCAATCTAAATATGCCTTCTGAATATTTTACTTTTTTGGATACATTTCACCAGAGAATTAATAACAATCAAACTAAAGGTATCCCTGCTGGAGTGTTTTCATCTCATATTGCTGCTGAGTTATGTATGCTTTCTGTAGACTATGAAATCAACAAGAAAATATCCGAAAATAACTTAGATATATCCTATATCAGATATGTAGACGACTTAACATTCTTTTCAAATTCAAAAGAAAACTTGAATGAATTGAAATGTCAAGTGCAAAAAATACTTAATGATTTTAGGTTAAGAATAAATGGCAACAAAACTGAAATTCAAGAATGTATAAACGATTACTCTAGAAGCAATAGATTACGGTTGTTCAATTTGTTACCGTGGTTGAATTCTACAACAGAAGAAGTTGTTGAATTTGGTTTAGAGCATTTAGAACAATTAAAAATGTTTGTACATGTCTGCCGAAATGAACGCAACAATTCACAAATAAAAAGTTGTCTAACAATATTAAGAAAACGTATTGAAGATAGCAAAATTCACATTAATCGCGAATATGATCTATTTATGTACCTTATACAATTATCACAGACTGAAAATATTTTAGCTTGTCACGCATATAAACTTATAAATACATTAATAGAAAATACCGATAATAAAGATGTGTTTATAAGTAAACTTGAGGATATATCAAACAGAATCAATTCCGTTTTTTCCGATACTGTCCTGCAAATATGGCACTATTATGTTTTATATACTCATTATGATGATTCACAGATTAATAATGCCATAGCACATTTATCACACAATAACGATAATCCAATAATTTTATCATTACTTGTAAAAGACGGTAAAAAAGAAAACCAAGAACTTTTATCTTACATAATTACAAAGTATGAAGATTCTATCGTAGAGGAAACTAGGAATAAGAACGACTGGAAAAAGGATATATTATTCTCAAAATGGTGGTTACCTATCTTTTTAATAGCAGAAAAAGATTCACATAATTATTATAACTGGATCAAGTCCAACAGTTTTCCAAAATTATTAAAAGAATTATTCGTTGATTGATTAAAATTTCTTTATACCGGTGGCCTTTACCATATAGAAAAAATCCCTTGTAGCAAATCTTAATGCTACAAGGGATTTTGTCATTTATTTAATTGCTTGATAACGGTTGATTACAAAATCAACAATTACCTGAGATTTAACCTTCA
>CAYMHX010000368.1:0-2001 GCA_964390325.1 uncultured Roseburia sp.
GCAAGCAATTTTTAATAGATTTTTGCATTGTAACTATGAAGGTACTGAATAGTTATGAATAAACAATAACTAATATTATACTCTAATTTATACTAACAACTTTCTAAAAAATAATCAAGAGGCTACTAAGTTCTCACTGGCACTTGATTATTTTTTTTTTAACCATTATACTAATTCCGTAGGTAATCATACTTCCATTTTTAATTTACCCAATGGATAGTTTAAAACATAGAAAGAAAGGCATGGTTATTTGAATGCAGGAAAATTACGAACAGTACATATCTCGAAATATAAAAATCTATTACCAAAGACAATTATCTGCTCCGATTGTATATTTAGTATTACTTCTTATTATATGGCATATTTTTTCTCTGTCAGAGTTGCTTTTTCCAGCTTCCTTTACAGCCAAAAGCACTCTTACAGAAACACATAGCCAAAATACAAAATATGTAAACGCTTATCTCTCAGATTTATATTTTACAGGATATACGCGTACTTTTTGGGGAAATACTATCGGATATTATTATTATACCATGCGAAATGACGAATGTTATATCGTTCTTCTTTCGCCTCGTTCCTGTGAAGAAGGACTCCCTTTTATTTCGGAGCTTACCGTAAAGGCTGCCATTTATCCTTCCAATGATACTTATCAATTATTATTGGATAATATCGCTAAAGATTTAAGCTGGACCAGTTCAGGTATCAAAAGTAAAGTATCTCCTTACTACCTAAGCCAGCCAGACTATAACCCGATTGGAAACACCTTATTATTCCTCTTTATTTTCGGCACTGGAATTTATGCACTGGTTTCCGTTTTACTCGCAAGGCTTTATATGGAAAAACCTGTTTTATCCCCTGCCTGTCAAAATTTAAAACGTTTTGGAAATCCCGAAGAATTACTGGCACAAGCAGAAGAAGAACTGGCAACCCTGCCACAGTTAGCTACCGAGGATATTTTTATTACAGAGCATTTCTTCATTCTTGTTTCCGAATATGGAAATGCCATTATACCGATTGATGAAATCATTTGGATTTATAAGTATTCTACGCTGCATAAATTCCTTTGGTATCACTTTAGCATTACTTACACACTGCATATCAGTGCAAACAAACACTTATATCTGCGCTGTCCAAAAAATGTAAAATCCGACATTGACGGTATTGCAGACTACCTTGCAGAAGCAAACCATAATATTTTGGTTGGATTTAATGAAAAAAACCGCCTAAAAGCACAGGAAATTCAAGGCTCACCTCTTAGAATTGAAAAAATCGTGAATTTCCTAAAAAAACAAATGTAAGCTAAAACCCCTGAGAAATCTTCATTTCTCAGGGGTTTTTGGGACTATTCAGAGCCAAGCTCGAAAACGTAATACGTTTCCTCGCTGTGGCTTCTCGCCAAAGAAATTTGCAAAAAAGAATGCTCTCTTGCAAGCAAGAATCATTCTTTTTATGCAAATTGCCTTGTCTCTGAATAACTATCAATTTATTTTACTGTCACTTTTTCAAGTTTCCAAATATCATCTACATATTCCTGAATAGTTCTGTCTGATGAGAACTTACCAGAGCAAGCAATGTTCATAATTGCACTCTTAGCCCATGCTGCTTCGTCTTTGTAAAGATTCATAATCTTTTCCTGTGCTGCTGCATAAGCTCTGAAATCTTTTAATACGAAGTAAGTATCTGCATACTGTGATGACTGTGTATTTAATAATGAATTATAAAGTTTACGGAATAATTCATGGTCACCTGATGAGTATGTGCCATCTACCATCTGTGTTAATACACGGCGGATTGCATCATCGTTGTTGAAGATTTCAACCGGGTTGTAATCACGTTTGTGTTCATGAGCGATTACTTCGTCAGAACTCATACCAAAGATTACCATATGTTCTTCACCAACTTCTTCATACATTTCCACGTTTGCACCGTCCATTGTACCAATTGTAATAGCACCGTTTAACATGAACTTCATGTTACCTGTACCGGATGCTTCTTTAGAAG
>CAYMHX010000369.1:0-1995 GCA_964390325.1 uncultured Roseburia sp.
TCAACCGTGGCACCTGCCCCTGACACAGCTGAATTCCAACTGCTGCCGGAGCTTGTTCCGTCAGCATTTTTAAGGTCGGTGTAGGATGTCCAGTTGTCGAAGTTAATATCAAAAAAGCTTGTGGTAATCCATTTTGCAGTGAGCCACACACTGCCTGACGGCATGGTGAAGGTTTGAGTCGGATTGGATGGATCGGCTAAAGCTATGCCCTCTGCAACCCAGCCGGCAAATTTAGCATCTGCTTTTTCTCCGGCATTAACTGTAACAGTTGCGCCTGCAGCGTATTCTCCCTCACCGCTTGAAGCACTGTAGCTGTCTTTTACGAAAACTCCATTGGTACACAATGGTGAGGAAGAAACTGTAGCAGCCGTACATTCCGGCTTCGCAGAAATCCTCGGAGACAAAGTAACCCTCTTGGCAGAGATTGCAGAATGGCCGGAGGAAATCGATTTAGGCCGTGCCGAAGCTGCAAAAACCCGTGCGGAAGAGCGTATTGCAAACAAAGCTACCGATACAGATGTTAAGCGTGCAGAGTTCGCACTCCGCAAGGCATTGACACGTATTGATGTAGCAGGGAAATAAGTAAATATAATGGTATAAGATAGTCCGGTGCGATATGCACCGGACTTTTTGTGATTGGGGAAGTGTTGTTTTACAATTTTTACAAGAAGCAAGCGAAGGCTGGGTGCGCAGATAGGTATGTTAGGAGTTAGAAGTGTGATACCTCGCGTGAATTAAGAGGAAACTTGACAACGTTAGGTCTATATGGGATGTTGTGCGTGCGTAGGGAAAATAGAAGACTTGATTTAGGTCTATGGGTGATAGTGTAAGTGCGTAGGGAAAACAGTAGTCATAAATAGGTTGTTTTGGGTGCTGATTTGGAGTCGATTAGGTCTATAGAAAAAAAGTATGTCGCTAGGGAAAGAAAATAGGAAATTTCTAGGTCTAGAGAAGAAGAGATATTCTATAGACCTAATTGGCATGAAAAAAGAGGTAAAAATCTTTAATTTTTTCCCTGAGCATACTCGTAAAATGTTATAGACCTAAAATGAAAATTGACAGTAGAGATATGAGTCGCGTGCAAGGAAAATAGAAG
Source organism: uncultured Roseburia sp. (assembly GCA_964390325.1). GTDB lineage: Bacteria > Bacillota > Clostridia > Lachnospirales > Lachnospiraceae > Roseburia. The sequence continues at coordinate 1,097 of CAYMHX010000369.1, forward strand.
AATTTTAAATGAAATTACCTTTACATTCAAAAGGAAAACACATATAATAGACATTATTTCCAGCATCCAAAAGAATATAAGAAAAACATGTGTTAATCTAGCTTTCTCCTCACAACCAGCATATGTTTTTAGAATAGAAAAGGAGGTTTTAATATTTACGAACGAATGCTTGAAAAGAGCAAGCAATTGGAAAAACAAATGCAAGGCATTGAGCAGGAGTTAAAGAAAATGCCTGAAGGAAAATTGATATGTTCACACACAGGCTCCTATTGTAAATGGGAACGAAGTGACGGACATAAAAAAAACTACATCCCTAAAAAAGATAGGCAGCTCGCAGAAAAGCTGGCTGCAAAAAAATATTTATCTGCTCTATGGAATGACTTGAACCATGAAAAGATGGCAATTGATTTGTATCTTAGACGTCATTCTAACTACGAAACCCAGGTTGAGAAACTGCTTACGGGTTCTACTGAAGTTGAAAAGCTTCTTTCACCATATTTCTCACCATTATCTAAGGAATTAGAAGAATGGATGAAATCCCCATATGAAAACAATCCCAACAATCCGGAACATTTGAAGCAAAAAGTAAGTGCAAGTGAGTTTGTACGTTCTAAGTCAGAGGCCATGATTGCAAAGGTGCTTAAGCAAAATAAAATTCCATATCGATATGAAGCGGAATTACTTTTGGATAATGTAAAAATGTATCCCGATTTTACTATACGACATCCCAAAACAGGAGAATATTTTTATTGGGAGCACTTTGGCTTGTTGGACAAAACAGAGTATGTCAAAGGTATGCATTTTAAAATGCAATCTTATACAAACCACGGTATTCTGCCAGGAATAAATTTGATTACGACTTATGAGAATCAGGAGAACCCATTAACATTTGAGATGAT
>CAYMHX010000370.1:0-1994 GCA_964390325.1 uncultured Roseburia sp.
TTTGGAAATTATGAAAATGGAAGTGAAGATTTTGAGAAATATTATGAACAGCAGGTAGAAGAAGATGCAAGAGAATATTCCGAGGAACGGAAAACGGATTATTATCAAGAGATTTTAGGAATGCGGGAGGATATCTAAGTTAGTATAAAAACTTTTAATTGAATCAGGAAAACTTATTAGGACAATTCCAGATAAGCCAAAAAGCAGAAATTAGAAGCATATTACAAAATAAATAGATACCGTAGATTGAGAAAATTCAATTTACGGTATTTTTTTGCATAAAAAAAGAAGAAAAGTGCAACACTTTATATACAAAAGTTGCATTTTTCTTTACACATAATATATCGGTAGAGGTAAAAAATACTTTATAGCATATTAGAAAATTTTTAGAAAAATTTTTAGACCGTATTTTGATTGAATTTTTGGAATATTCCGAAAAAATATAAAAATTCAGAATATTCCAAAATGATAGTTGTTTTACTATAAAAATTGATGTATGCAAGTCTTAATAATTCACAATATCCATACCTAAAAAGATATCATCTCGTTCATCTTGGTCAATTCCAAGGTATCTTTTGGTAATACGATAAGAAGAATGATTGTAAATATCCATTAAAAGTGCTGGTGGAATGCCTTGTTTCCACGCATGATAACCGAAAGTTTTTCGCAGAGAGTGACAGCTTATATTTTCTAAATGTAAAGCATCGCGGGCAGCATCACGGACAATGCGAAAAGCCTGTGAACGGCTTAAAGGTTCATTATAATTGGTAGTTCTGGTGAAAATATAGTCTTCCGGAGCAGGATTGCGTGTAGCTTGATATTCTTTGAGTGCATTTTTTAAATGTGGATTTACAGCAATAGTATTTTGTTTTTTCGTTTTTTGTTCACGGACAGACAGGTGAGAACGAAAAGTTTCTTCTTCAAAATTATACACATCTTTCCATTTTAATTTCAAAATGTCACTGATACGAAGTGCTGTGTGCAGACCGATGCTGATAAGTGCATAGTTTCGAGCAGATGGCTTGTCATTTTTGTAATACTCCAAAAATTTTTTTAAGTCTTCCTTGTTTTTGATTGGCTGGGTTGTTCCCATAATTAGTTTCCTCCTTGATTTAAAATTGATTTCCTATCTTATTATGCAACTCTTGTATATAGACTGTTGCAGTTTCTATGATAACAGATTAGACGAGATGTAGAACACCGAAAGGATAAAACTGGGAGATTAAGTCCTTTGTCTGCAAAAGGAGACAGGTATTTTCCTTCGGAAAATAGGGAGAATTATATGTTAAAACTTACATTAAAACCGGGGGAGTACATCAACATTGGTGAAAATGTAAAAGTCATCTTTTCCGGTGGTTCAGCAAATAATATTCACCTTTTGATTGATGCACCGAGAGAAGTGGCGATTGCACGGAGTAGTGCAAATTCTGGAGAGACATCTAAAAAGAAGGAATCGCCTTATTACAAGGAAAAGAGTATTTCAAAAGAGGCTCAGCGTGAGATAGCACAGATTATTAAGCGTGAGAAGTCGAAAATGTAGTGGTAAAAGAATTATCAAGTAGAACAGGAAAAGATAATTCAAGAGTACAGAAACTTATTTAAAAAGATAGATTTGGATAAGTTTTTGTAACAGATGATAGTAATGTAGGGACTAACCTAGGGGTCTTTACTTATTATAAAAAAATCCGTCATAGAACGGAAAAAATGCCCAAAGGCAGAAAAACCATAAACGCAGGGGAACGGATTCCAAAGGAAAGTTTCTTAGAAATTAAAAAACTTTTCACTGCAAAAAGAATAACAAACACATGGAGGTAAAATTATGGTAGTACAGCACAATCTTACAGCAATGAATTCCAGCAGAATGTTAGGAATTACAACAAATGCACAGGCAAAACAGTCTGAAAAATTAGCATCTGGTTATAGAATTAACCGTGCAGGTGATGATGCAGCAGGTTTAAAAATTTCTGAAAAAATGAGAAGTCAGATTCGTGGTT
>CAYMHX010000371.1:0-1972 GCA_964390325.1 uncultured Roseburia sp.
TTTTTGACCAAAGTGATACGGTATGCGATATGTATATGGATATGAAGCGAATGGGAATGAATGAACAGCGTACCGAAGAAGTAACAAAAGATGGAGTACATTTTGCAAGTGGCAGAACAGATGAAAATGTGCAATTTCCTGCCATTTCTTATAAAGAGTCAGCCATTTTATCCGAAAAAGTAGAGATTGTATCTGCGTTTGCGACAGATGAAACAGGGAAGATTACAAATACGTTTGTAGTAGATAAAAAGTATCATTTTCATGTAGTAGTCCATATGAAAGAAGATATGGACAATTTGATTTTTGGTGTCGTAGTCGAAAATAATAAAGGAATTCCATTATATGATTTTAATAATTATATCAATGATGGACGCGTGATAAAAGGTAAAAAAGATGAGATTGTAGAAGGAATTTTTTCATTTACACTTCCGAGAATTATGAAAGGCAGTTATGTGTTGTCGGCAGCAGTGGCACAGGGAGAACAGGAAAATCATATTATGTTGACATGGCTGCATGGAGTGGGCGAATTAGAAGTAGTCAATACAGGATATAATTCTTCTTATATTGAGATTCCAGCAAAAATTAAACAGAAGACTTATCGTGAAGGACAGGTGAAACTGTATTAATAAATTTTGATTGTAATTAAAAATGTAGAAAAGTTATGAATGATAATAAAAAGATAATTGCAAGGTTTCTTTTGTAAAGTTCTTTATAAAAAACTATAAATTAAGTAAATACTGAAAAATGCACAAAATTTTGAAAAAATTGTTTGTACTACAACGACATTTTTGGTTTTTGAAAAATATTTGTCTTTATAGAGAAGACAAATTTGTGCAATATTTTAAACTTACTTAATGATAGATTGTAATTATGAAATATTAAATCATTATGAGTTATAATATAGATATTAGATTTAGAGGCAAAATTATCACGAACAGAATCTGACAGTTTGTTTGTGTTTCTTCATAATTAAAATGCTTCGGAATGAGAGGAAAACATGAGTACAGAATATAGTGGAGAACGATTTTTACCGGCAGAATGTAAAGGTGAAATGGAAATAGAACACTTTCAGCGTTACCAGTTTGCAAGAAATTTTGTAAAAGATAAAGTAGTATTAGATGCAGCTTGTGGCGAAGGATATGGAAGCAATATTCTTGTCGAAACAGCAAAACAGGTATATGGTTTAGACTTAGATGAAAAAACAGTCTTAGCTGCTGAGAAAAAATACGGCAGTGAAAAATTAAAATATGTAGCAGGCAGTATTGCAAAACTTCCATTTGAAGAAAATACATTTGATGTTATTATTTCTTTTGAAACAATTGAACATGTAGATGGCGATTTACAGCAAAACTTTTTAGAAGAAATTGAAAGAGTATTAAAGCCAAATGGAATGCTTATTATGTCTACACCAAATAAAGCAGTCTATACCGATTTGGTAAAAGGTGAAAATAAATTCCATATTAAAGAGTTTTATGTACAAGAATACATTGACTTTTTAAAGCAAAAGTTTGAGAAAATAGAATTGTTCTGTCAGTATCCGAGTGTAGGTTATTATATTTCCAAAGAAAATGAAACAGTAAAGAAAGAAAATAAACCTGTTCGTATAGAAGAATGCCGATATGTTATTGCAATTTGTGCAAACAGAGAGATTTCTTATCAATTAGATGTGAAGGATTATGCATACTTTGATGATAGTATGTATTATTTTTTGAATGCAAATGCACATGAGCTGGAGAAACAATTAATTCAGACGAAGGAAGAAGGAGATGTGTTTGCTGCACAATTAGAGAGTTCTATCAAAAAACAGCAGGAATATATTCAAGTGTTGGAGAATGAGATTGTAAAACATAAAGAGTATGAAGCACATCTGGAAAAGGATATGAAAGAACTGAGAGAATACATCACACATTTAGAAAATAAACAAAAGAAAACAAGAGGATTTTTTAAGAAAAAATCATAGGCAGAACTTGAT
>CAYMHX010000372.1:0-1961 GCA_964390325.1 uncultured Roseburia sp.
TTGTTTTTTGCATTAGGGACGGTTTTATTTTGGGAAGGTTATTGAAGAACGGAAGAAGAACCTCACAGTATTTTCTTTTGACATTTGGGAGTATGTTACATCTTCTTAGGTTTCTATTTCGTAATCTAGTGGAAAAATGCCATGGATGGCATTTTTAATCGCTATCGGTCATGGACGACCGTTAGCGATGACACGTTCCTATTCAAATACCTTCCATAGAAACCTTAGAAGCTGTTACATACGGACAACTGCAAAAGAAAATACTGTGAGGTTCTTCTTTCGTTTCCGTATTTTTATTTAGTGAACAAAATATCCATTTACTTAGCATCAAAACTTGCACATTCTGTTTCCCTACTTGAACATGCATTTCCGCCAGCAATACTGATATGCTCTGCTTTACAATTTTTATTTTCATTAAAACGACAGTTTGTAGCTTCACAGACAATTTCAATATCTTTTGTTAAACTATTCACAGAGTTTTTTGCAACACTACCCTTGCGTTCTCTAAAACTGTTACACGCTGTTTCACAATTTACTTTTGCTTCTTTTCCCTCTACTTTGATATCTCCTTTGCCACAACAATGATTTGCATTATACAAACAACTTGTTACATAACAATCCAAATATGTTTTTTCCATAAAATCTCCTTTCTACGCAGTCTTTTAATCGGGTTCGATACAAATTCCCGTCATTTTTTCTGCATTATTTAGCATTTCCATTTTGGACTTTTTTATACGCAATCATTTATATAATGCAACTATTCATTCCCTTTATAGTTATGATGCAAAAATCTCATTGCAGCACAATTATATATAATTGTGCTGCAATGAGATTTTAAGCTGTCTTTTGCAGTCTGAATAGTTACCAATTATTTTACTATTATCGCATTATTTTTTCTTTTCATCTTCCGGTAATTCTATGCGAATTTCTTTGGTACGGATTTCTTTACAAATATCGTTAATGAAGTCACTCAATGCTTTTGTTCCTTCATTTCCTTCAAAACGGCTTCTTACTGATACAGTACCGTCTGCTTCTTCCTGCTGTCCTACCACTAACATATATGGAAGTTTATTTAATCTTGCTTCACGAATTTTAAAGCCAATTTTTTCAGAACGGTTATCTACGGTTGCATCAATACCGTTTGCTTTTAATTCTTTTAATACGCTGTTTGCATAAGCCTCATACTTATCAGAAATTGGAAGAACACGCACCTGTTCCGGACATAACCATGTTGGGAATTTACCTGCGTATTTTTCAATTAACCAAGCAAGTGTTCTTTCGTAACAGCCCAATGATGTTCTGTGAATAATGTATGGACGAACTTTATCACCATTCTGGTCAATATAATACATATCAAACTGCTCTGCAATGGCACAGTCTAACTGAATGGTAATCATAGTATCTTCTTTTCCATATACATTTTTCGCCTGAATATCAATCTTTGGTCCATAGAACGCTGCTTCGCCGTCTGCTTCTGCGAAAGATACGCCTTTTTCAATCAATACCTGACGAAGTGCATCCTGTGTAGAGTTCCAGTAATTTTCGTCTCCAAGATATTTTTCTTTATTTTCAGGGTCCCATTTTGACAAACGGTAGGTTACATCATTTTCAAGTCCTAATGTAGACAAGATATGATAAGCAAGGTCTAAGCAATTCTTTAATTCTTCTTCTGCCTGGTCCGGACGAATGACATTGTGTCCTTCGGAAATTGTAAACTGACGTACACGAGTCAAGCCATGCATTTCGCCGGAATCTTCTGCACGGAATAAAGTAGATGTTTCACCCATTCTGTATGGCAAATCACGATAGGATTTCTGTGTATTTTTGTATACGTAATACTGGAATGGACATGTCATTGGACGAAGTGCAAATACTTCCTTGTCAACTTCTTCATCACCTAATACAAACATACCTTCTTTATAATGTCCCCAGTGGCCAGAAATCTTGTAAAGGTCAGATTT
>CAYMHX010000373.1:0-1958 GCA_964390325.1 uncultured Roseburia sp.
GCTTAGGAAATCTACAAAATCTCCTAAGCATTCTGAATCATTATTTTTTCTACGTTAGGACGGACTTTCCCTCAATTCCTCAGCATCTCAAACGACGTATATACGTTGAGTGTCCCATACCCCCCTTATGTCAAGTTAATGTTACGAACTTTTTCACTCTTTTTTTGAAGAAAAAGCCCGCAAACCCGCATAACTTCGTGGGGCTTATGGTAAATTATTGTTAAGTTGTTTTGCCTACAATAAGCAAAAGCAGCATCCATACTTTGTCAAATCTAAATGCTGTTTCCTATTAAATCAACTTTTTCGTCTTCTCCACATATACTTTTACATTTTTTCCAGCTGTTTCTTTTGTTCTTTCTAAGGCTTTTACAAAATTATTCACATCGCTTATTTTGCAGTGTTTATCATAAACATATATAAGCAAATTTGAAGATTTATAAAAATATCCGTCTTCTCCTAATTCCCGATACAGCTTTTTCTCAGAATAATCTGCTTTAGTACATTTTAATTCAATTACTGTATCTATTTCTTCTATAACAATATCAAACCGAACTGTACTATACCCCGTATCCTGATTTACTTCTCTTCTTGCAGAGGGATACAATGCTTTAACAACTGCATACATGATATGCTGTAAATCATACTCATTTTGAATTTTTATCTATTCTAAAATTGTTTTCTGTAATGTAGCTTTATTCTCTGGTTCTGTATGAAACATATTTTTCAGATATAATCCAAAATTACCTATAACTGACTCCAAAATATCTACCTCTTGTATCTGTTTTATTTCCTTTTCTAAAAATTTAACCATCTTTCTAATACAATCTATTGCAGAATTTCTTTTTTCCAATCTTCATATTCTTCACAGAACTCCGAAAAATCCGATATTTTTTAAGCTTTACACCTTTCTCTATAAGTTGCTGTCTATTCATCTCTCCTCCATCTTAAATAAAATAAGAACAATGGCTCTCTAAAAGTCAGCATATTTTCTTTCCAGTCAAAAACCCTGTCTATAACCTCAAGCATCTCAAAACCTTTTTTAGAAATTTCCTCTAATTCCTCGTTTTTCCAAGGTTTCATAGTAATATTCATAATTCTGCCCTGTAAGTCCAAATTATTTTTTACCATTTCATCTACCTTATGTGGAAACGATACAATAATAACTTCTCAATTAAAACGGATTTCTTCTTTTAACTGACACACTGTATCATGCTGCATTTTTTCATCTGCATAATGAAAATCGTCTAACAAAAGTACTTTTCCATTTTTCAAAAAATACTGTAATACCCGTTCCTTATTTGTTTGATATTTAGAAGTATAACTTGTACCTGCCTGTTCTCCATGTCCACTCACAGTATTTATATTTTGTACTTCGCCGACCAATGGAATATCTACTTTTTTCGCAACAACTGTCCAAAAATCTTTTTCATTCTTAAAATCATTTCCTGTCATTGCAACTAATTTTTCTCTATCAATTACAGCTTCACATAAACCCGTCTTTCCTATCTTTGACGATCCATCAATTATAATCAGATAGCCTTTCTGTTCCAATGCCATCTTTAATCTTTCTTCATATGTAAAATCACTTGTACTTTTCCTTTTTACATAGGTATGCTCTGGAAAAGTTGCTGATGAAAAAACAGAATGAAATGTATGTGTCATACGAATACCCGCCTTTCTTTATCACTTAAATTCACCTATGATACACTACTATTGCTTATTATACTATATTATTAAGTAAAAACACACTTTTTTCACCTTTTATTCACTTTTTCCAATATTATTCTTTAAATAATCACAGCAAAAAAATGCTTAAGAAATCTCCTAAATCCTTACTAAAATACCATACAAGCTCCGCTCTTTTATTATACATATATCTATGTTAACAATTATCTATTTTTATCTTCTTCTGCTTTCCTAGATATTCCTTCCTAAGTAATGGATAATTGAGAATTATC
>CAYMHX010000374.1:0-1956 GCA_964390325.1 uncultured Roseburia sp.
CCAAACTTTGTTGCTGTACTGCTTTCGACAAATGCTTATTTTTCATCATTCCTTTTACATTCAAATCCTCCATACAAATAAAACTTGGTTCTCGTTTTATTATCTTTGTTGTGATTTGTTGCATATAATTCTGTCGAAGATTCGTTAATTTATGGTTTATCTTTAACAACTGTTCTTCCCTTTTTTCTATATTTTTTGTTTTACAGTAACTTTCTCCTTTCTTATTTTTTTCATATTTTCGTGAAATCGAACGCTGTATTCTGCGTTTCTTTTGTTCTAATTTCTTTATTTTCTTTGTTTTATTGATATTTTTTTCTGTAATTCCATCCGAGCAAATCGCTAAGTCTTTGATTCCTAGGTCAATTCCCATTCCTTCTTGTTTTCTTGTTGCTTTCTTCTCTGTCGGAGTAATTTCTACTCCAACTGTCAACCACCAATGTACTCCGTCAAATTTGATTCGTGGTTCACTATAGGTTGCATTCGTGGGAATTCTTCCTACTTCTGCTAGTTTTATCCAATTGAGTTTCTGCTTGTTTCGTTTTTTAGAACCAGCAAATCCCTCTACTTTGACATACGTTTTCGTAAATTGAATTTTACAAGGGTCTTGATAAAATTTAGGTACGGAATGTTTTTTACTCTTAAATTTAGGATGACACTTCCTATCATATACCGTTAACTTCTTTCCAATTCGAGCAAACTGTTCTATCTTCTGTTTCGAATATTTCATTCCTGTTTTTTTATACTCACGAAAAAAATTTTGAAATGCAATACAACAATCTTTGATGGCTTGTTTCATTACATTATTCGATATCTTGTTTAACCAGTTTCCTTCTTCTGTTTTCTTAAACTGTGTAAATTCTTTTCGCAATACACGATCCGATAAAAAACTTCCTCCGTTCTGAAACCCTGTCATTTGTTTTTCCAATGTCCAATTATAGGCAAACCGAGCAGCATCAGCATATTGAAACAATTTTGTCTTTTGCTGATTATTAGGCAATAACATTACTTTATAAGTCTTTATCATCTCTTGTCAGCTCCTGAATTATCTTTTTGGCTTTATTCGCTCGTTTTCCTTGCAATTTACAGCTAAATACTGTGATAATCTGTACCAAATCCTCTACTAATTCTTGTTGTTCTGTTTTTTCTGTCGTATCTATAATTTCAATTACTGTACCAAATTTGTAACAAAGATGTTCGATTAATTCATATCCAAATCGAATTAATCTATCCTTATAAAGTACTACAATTTTTTCTACTTCAGAACTCATCACCATATCCAACAGTTGGTGCAATCCTTTTTTATTGTAATTGATTCCACTTCCTATATCTGTGATAATTTCAAACTGATATCCTTTTGCACACATATAAAGTTTCACATATTCTAGCTGTCTTTCTAAATCATCTTTTTGTTTTGTTGAACTAACTCTACAATATCCTATGATTTTTTTCTGCGTTGGCTTTTCTTGTGGTAAACCTAAAAATTGTTGTAATTGTTCTTCTGAGTAATAACGATATCCGCTTTGTTCTATTCTTGCTGGTTTTAATTTTCCTTCTTTATCCCAATTTCTTAATGTTTTTGTAGTTTTTCCAATTTCTTTTGCAAACTGTCCGATAGAATAATATTTCAACAGAATCACCTCCAAATCTATTATAGCAGAAAGGGAAGTATAATTATATAGTTTTATAAAGTTTTCTAAAATTTCGTTAACTGTTAATTAACCCTCTAATTGAAACTTTTAATTCATAAATTTATAAATCACTTAAAATTTCTTTCTTAATTGCTTTTACAATAAACTGATAAGCTATATATTGTGATCTATCTTTAGACTCTGAAATCTTAACTAATAAATCAATCAAATTTTCAATGTTTTCTGATGGTTCTCCCACATTAGTGTATCCAAAAATTTCAATATCATATCCTGCAGTTGCCAACACCTGCGCACCCAAAGCTGCCAA
>CAYMHX010000375.1:0-1948 GCA_964390325.1 uncultured Roseburia sp.
TATTATGTTTCACATTTGCAGATAAATGTGTTAAAAAATTAACACATGGAAAGGCATGGGATTAAGATGGAGGCTTATACAAGTTTTGCACAGGTTTATGATTTGTTCATGGATAATGTGCCTTATGAAGAATGGAGTAGATATGTAATATCTTTGCTAAAAGAGGAAAAAATAGAGAATGGACTGGTGCTGGAGTTAGGCTGCGGAACTGGAAAGATGACGAGGCTTTTAGCAGAAGCGGGATATGATATGATAGGAATTGATTATTCTGAAGAAATGTTAGAGATTGCCAGAGAATATCAATATCAGCAGTCTGATGGTATGAATGTACAATTGAAAGAAGCTGGAAATAACGAATACAGAGATAAAGAAGCGGAATTGGAGCTGGAAAATTCGGATTTTAATGAATTACAGGATGTGGAAAATGATAATGGAATGATTTTGGAAGAAGAAATTTTACAGGAAGCTACTGGGAGAAATCAGATTTTATATTTACAGCAGGATATGAGGGAGTTTGAATTGTATGGTACGGTTCGTGCTGTAATCAGTATTTGTGATTCTATGAATTATATCTTAGAGGAAGATGAGTTATTACAGGTATTTTATCTGGTAAATAATTATCTTGACCCGAAAGGGGTATTTATTTTTGATATGAATACCAGATATAAATATGAAACGATGCTTGGTGAAACCACAATAGCAGAGAATCGGGAGGAAGGCAGTTTTATCTGGGAAAATTATTTTGATGAAGAAGAAGGAATCAATGAGTATGATTTAACGCTCTTTATTCAGGAAGAAAAAGGAATTTATCGTAAATATGAGGAAACGCATTATCAGAAAGTCTATGAATTAGAGACGGTAAAACGTTTATTAAAAGAAGCGGGAATGGAGTTTGTGACAGCATACGATGCTTTTACAAGAGAGCCTGTGAAAGAAGATAGTGAGAGAATTTATGTGATAGCAAGAGAGTATGGAAAAGAAAGGGAAAGGTAAGAGAGAATGAAAAACGATTATATTGTTAGAGCAATGGCAGCGAATCAGTCAATTCGTGCATTTGCCATTACATCTCAAAATATGGTAGAGGAGGCACACAACTATCATCAGACTTCGCCGGTTATTACAGCAGCATTAGGCAGATTGTTGTCAGGTGCTTCTATGATGGGAACTATGATGAAGGGGGAGAAGGATTTACTGACCATTCAAATTCAGTGTGGTGGTCCTGCACAGGGATTTACGGTTACAGCAGATGCGACAGGCTATGTAAAGGGATTTCCAAAGGTGTCCGATGTGGAATTGCCTCCAAATAAAGATGGAAAATTAGATGTAGGTGGTGCATTGGGACTGGGTGTAATGAGTGTCATTAAGGATTTAGGCTTAAAAGAGCCGTATGTGGGACAGACTGTATTACAGACAGGTGAAATTGCAGAGGATTTGACCTATTATTTTGCAACTTCAGAGCAAATTCCATCTGCAGTAGGATTAGGAGTGTTAGTAGATGTAGATGGTTCTGTAAAGCAGGCGGGAGGATTTATCATTCAGTTAATGCCATTTACACCAGATGATGTCATTGATAAATTGGAGAAAAAAATCAGTGAAATCAAGTCTGTAACAGAGATGTTAGAAGAAGGAAATACACCAGAGCAGATTTTAGAGATTATACTGGGTGAGTTTGGATTGGAAATTACAGATACGATTCCAACAGGATATCGTTGTGACTGTTCAAGAGAACGAGTATCTCGTGCAATTGCAACATTGAATAAAAAAGATATGGACGATTTGATTAACGATGGAGAGTCTATTGAGGTAAAATGTCAATTTTGTAATCACGCTTATGAATTTACGATTGAGGATTTGAAGCAGTTAAGAAGATAAATAATTATTCAGAGCAGGTCAAAACACTTGCTGTTTGGCTGCGTAAGAACATGATTCAGGGGTTGATTTTTGCTTT
>CAYMHX010000376.1:0-1947 GCA_964390325.1 uncultured Roseburia sp.
CCGGAGGGTCTATATATGAGGCGAAGTTTTTAATCGCCGAATATATAGTTACAAATAAATGAGGAAAATAGGAACTAAATAGAAAAAATCGAATATAATAAGGTATCATTCGCAATCGATGTATCACAGTTTTACAAAAGATAAAAAGCAAACAGTAATTGTTAAAGGGTGAAAAAATATGACTTTTTGAAAGATACTTTATTTTATCGGTTGCTTTCTATAATTATTCAGTAATTATTCATACGTTTGGCCGCTTTCTTTATGAGGGAAAGCAGGCTTACATAATGACAGAAACGAGGAAATATGGAAACAGTTAGATTTGATGAATTAGAATTATACCCACAGGTACTTCGTGCCATTAAAGAAATGGGATTTGAAGAAGCGACACCGATTCAAAGCCGTGCAATTCCAGCGGTGATGTCTGGAGCAGATGTCATTGGACAGGCACAGACAGGAACAGGAAAAACAGCATCTTTTGGTATTCCTGCACTTCACAAGGTGGATGTAAACAGTAAAAAAACACAGATTATTATTTTATCGCCAACGAGAGAATTAGCAATTCAGGTGTCCGATGAAATCCGTAAACTTGCAAAATATATGCATGGTATTAAAGTACTTCCTGTTTATGGTGGACAAGATATCAGCAGACAGATTAAAGCATTAAAGGGCGGAGCTCAGATTATTATTGGTACACCAGGGCGTGTTATGGACCATTTACGAAGAAAAACCATTCGCTGCGATGAGGTAAATACCGTTATTTTAGATGAAGCAGATGAAATGTTAAATATGGGCTTCCGTGAGGATATTGAAACCATTTTAGAATACATTCCACAGGAAGGCCGCCAGACTATTTTATTTTCAGCAACCATGCCAAAACCGATTTTAGATATTACGAAAAAATATCAGCATGATGCCATTACAATTAAAGTAGTAAAAAAAGAGTTGACCGTTCCAAGCATTGAACAGTATTACTATGATGTGAAACGCAAGGATAAAACAGAGGTTTTAACACGTTTACTGGATTATTACAATCCGAAGTTATCGCTTGTATTCTGTAATACGAAAAAAATGGTGGATGAGCTGACAGATGCATTAAAGGGCAGAGGGTATTTAGCAGAAGGTCTTCATGGTGATATGAAACAAGTGCAGCGTGACAGAGTTATGAAGGCATTTCGAAGCGGCAGAGTAGAGATTTTAATTGCCACAGACGTAGCTGCAAGAGGCATTGATGTAGATGATGTAGAGGCAGTTTTTAATTATGACCTGCCACAGGATGATGAATATTATGTACACCGTATCGGACGTACAGGCCGTGCAGGACGTACAGGTCGTGCATTTACCTTTATTAAAGGAAAAGAAGTGTACAAATTAAAAGACATTATGCGTTACTGTAAAACAAAGATACTTGCAATGCCAATTCCATCTTCTGATGATGTGGCACAGATTAAGGCAGAAAAAGTAATGGAAGAAATCAGCTCTATTATCGAAAATGAAAATTTAAGAGATATGATTGAAATTATCGAACGCCAGATTAATGAAGCAGATTATACAGCGATGGATATTGCAGCAGCCTTCTTAAAACAGGCATTGGGACAGGTAAATCTTACAAACGAGAACGAAAACGAAGAAGACTGGGGCGATACAGGAGCTGAAGAAGGTATGGTTCGTCTGTTTGTAAATGTAGGTAAAAAAGACCATTTAAAACCAAGCAATATCTTAGGAATGATTGCAGGAGAAAGTAAAATACCCGGAAAGGTAGTAGGAGCGATTGATATGTATGACAAGTATACGTTCGTAGAAGTTCCTCGTGAATACGGAAGAACCGTATTAGAAGCAATGAAAAATGCGAAAGTCAAAGGTCGCTCTGTAAATGTAGAACCTGCAAATCAAAAATAGGCTATTTAGCTTACAGTTCACATATCAGCCAAAGTGCCGGAATCTTATGCT
>CAYMHX010000377.1:0-1922 GCA_964390325.1 uncultured Roseburia sp.
GTAAGACGTAAAAAGAAATCTGAAGCAGCAAGAAAAAGAAAATATAATTAATGCATAATGCACATGGGGAAGCTATCGTATGTCGGTAGCTTCTTTTTATCTTTTCAAGAATGAGAGGTAAATATGAATCAGAACTTAAAGAAAATGTTATCGTATTATAAGGCACATATGCGGGAATTTTTGACAGATATGTTTTTTGCCAGTTTATCAGCGGCGATAGCACTGACGATTCCATTGGTTATTCGTTATGTGACTTCACAGTTGATTTATATGGACACAGAGGTGATTTTAAAGCAGATTGTATATATTGGAATTACACTTTTAGTATTGGTAGCAGTGGATTGTTACAGTAAATTTTATATTTCTAATCAAGGTCATGTCATGGGTGCAAAAATTGAATACGAAATGCGTGCAGAGATTTTTGACCATTTCCAGAAATTATCATTTGCATTCTATGATAATCAAAAAGTCGGGCAATTGATGAGCCGTATTACTTCGGATTTGTTTGATATTACAGAGTTATTGCACCATGGACCGGAGAATTTAATTCTTTCCATTGTAAAGATTATTGGTGCATTATTTATTTTGTTAAGTATCAATCCGGTCTTGGCATTTGCTGCATTTGCTGTACTTCCATTTATGTTTACTTATGCGTATTTTTTAAATAAGAAAATGCGCCGTGCTTTTCGGCAGAATCGTGCTAAAATCGCAGAAATTAATGCACAAATTGAAGATAATTTATCCGGAATCCGAGTAGTAAAATCTTTTGCAAATGAGGAAATTGAAAATGCCAAATTTAAGGTTGGCAATGATGGATTTTTGTCGGCAAAGAAAAACAGCTATTTTTATATGGGAAGTTTTCATGCAGGACTTGGTTCATTTACAACCTTAATTCAGGTAAATGTGATTGTAATAGGAACGGTTTTGATTGCAAAGGGAAGTGTCAATGTCAGTGATTTGTTGACTTTTTTATTATATATCAGCGTGTTTACTGACCCGGTTCGTACTTTGATTGATTTTACAGAGCAGTTCCAAAATGGATATAGTGGATTTGAGCGTTTTATGGAAATTATGAATATGGTGCCTGATATACAGGATAAAGAGGGTGCAATGGAATTGTGCGATGTGAAAGGAGATATTTCTTTTGAGGACGTGACATTCCAATATGAAGAAAATACGGAACAGGTATTAAATCATATTAATTTAAGTGTACCAGCAGGTTCTTATATGGCGTTAGTTGGTTCTTCTGGTGCAGGAAAAAGTACATTGTGTTCATTAATTCCACGTTTTTATGATGTAACAGGCGGCACGATTCGAATTGATGGAATCGATATTCGGGATATGAAGTTAAAGAGCCTGCGAAATCAAATCGGAATTGTACAGCAGGATGTTTATTTGTTTGCAGGAACGATTATGGAAAATATTCGTTATGGAAAGCCAAATGCAACAGAGGAAGA
This sequence comes from uncultured Roseburia sp., assembly GCA_964390325.1. Classification (GTDB taxonomy): domain Bacteria; phylum Bacillota; class Clostridia; order Lachnospirales; family Lachnospiraceae; genus Roseburia. Next base: position 1,458 of record CAYMHX010000377.1, read on the forward strand.
AATTATAGAAGCAGCGAAAAATGCAAATGCACATGAGTTTATTATGGCATTTCCAGATGGTTATCAGACAGATATTGGACAGCGTGGTATTAAATTGTCAGGTGGTCAAAAACAACGTTTGTCCATTGCAAGGGTATTTTTGAAAAACCCACCGATTTTAATTTTTGATGAAGCAACATCGGCACTGGATAATGAAAGTGAAAAGGTAGTACAGGATTCCTTAGAGAAACTGGCGAAAAATCGTACCACCTTTGTTATAGCACATCGTCTTTCTACCATTAAAAATGCAGAAAAGATTTTAGTGCTTTCCGAGGAAGGAATAGAAGAAGAAGGGACACATGAAGAACTTCTTGCCAAAAAAGGAATTTATGAGCATTTATATATGATGCAGTTTCAGAAATAAGGATTTAGAGTAACAGTTCAGCCATCAGCCAAAATGAAAAACATCAGATGCTTGCATCATGA
>CAYMHX010000378.1:0-1919 GCA_964390325.1 uncultured Roseburia sp.
CGACAAAAGAGACGACCTCCACGCAAGAGCAGATGCGAGGAGTCGTCTCTTTTGAGTGTTTATAAAAAGGTATCTTTACGAACAGACAGAAAAACGGAGCGGTTTTTGTGCCGCTCCGTGTATGATGTTTATTGTGTTATATCTGTAACTTTGCCGTTTACATAAGTGAAAAACCATACTTCAATATTACAATCTCCACCGATTCTCCTTGGAGCATTCCAAGAAACCATCATATATTTTTTACTTCCGTCTGTGGTTTTGTATGTATAACTTTCACTTGTAAAACCACCCATTGAAATTACATCATCGCCCTGTGTTCTTACTAAATTCGGGTTTGTCTGTAAATATTCTATATAAGGTGCAAAATACTTATCATAACCATTAAGGTCTGTTTTATAATTGTAATTATTATGTCCGTCTATATATCCATTATTTACTTGAATATCCCAACCTGTATATGAATTAGTACATTCTGCTCCTGTAACTGCTGTAACTGTCTTTACAGGGAATAACTTGTAATTTTCAGAAACAACATATTTAAGAGTGATATTTTTTCTCTGTTCGGGTTTGATTATACGTGATATAATCGCCGCAACTTCTCCACGTGTAATATTTGATTCGGGGTTGAATGTTCCGTTTGAATCACTACCTGTCAAAATGCCCGCACGATAAAGCAAATAAACAGAATCAGAACCGTCCATAATCATTTTCACATCTGGAATTGCATTATCTTCAACTGTATTGATAGCATTAAATTCTTTTTCTGCAACAGCCTTTGACATTATCTCTGCAAAATCTGTTCTTGTTGCTTTGTCAAAATATGTATATGCACCGCTGATTATTTTATTTTCCTTTGCATAATCAACATAGGATTGATACCACGGTGTACTTGCTTCAAATTCTGCTTTTCCTGTATTGTATATACTGTGTATTCTGCTTGCTATTGCAATGCTTTCAGAAATTAAAATATTACCGTTAGGATTGAATGTTGTATCACTATTTCCGTTTACAATTCCCAATTCGTATGCTGTTTTAACACTTTCCGCATACCATTCTGAATCTGTAACATCTGTAAATTTTCCGCTCTGATATTGATTTGTATTTTTAAAATTGCTTAATCCGTTTGAACTTGCAAAAATTGTTGTTGACATACTTAAAACAATCGCAACTGCAAGTATTGTACTAATAATTTTTTTCATAATAAATTTTCCTTTCTATGCTCGCACAACCTCTTTGAATGTATGTTTTACAATGTCGGGTGTGCCGTGTTAATTTGTATGCTTTGCACTTCTTTAGAAAATGTATCCTCCTTTCACATATTTCCATAAATTAAAAAAGTGTATAGCCTCAACCGAAGCTACACACTGAAAAATACATAGCTCCGAATTGTTGCTACACAAAATTCGATACACTAAAGTCAAGTATGCGAAATAGAGCATGTATTTTTACCAAAAGGTTTAAACACACACTTAACAATAGTGTAAAAATATTGAATTTTATGTAGCATTTTTAGTATAGCATATCGAATTAAATTATTCAATACTTTTTTGGAATATTTTTTACATAAAAATAAAGACTTCTAAAACCAAAAGCCTCAGAAGTCTTTAAATTTTTATAAAATGTTTATTTTATTACTTACTTGCTTCTTCAATAGCAACTGCAACAGCAACTGACATACCAACCATCGGGTTGTTACCTGCACCGAGTAATCCCATCATTTCAACATGAGCCGGAACTGACGAAGAACCTGCAAACTGTGCGTCTGAGTGCATTCTTCCCATTGTGTCTGTTAAGCCGTATGAAGCGGGGCCTGCAGCCATGTTGTCGGGGTGAAGTGTTCTACCTGTACCGCCGCCTGAAGCAACTGAGAAGTATTTTTTACCATTAGCAATACATTCTTTTTTGTATGTTCCTGCAAC
>CAYMHX010000379.1:0-1918 GCA_964390325.1 uncultured Roseburia sp.
ACTAGTGTTACTGTTGGCGTTGGTGTTAATAATTCTTCCATTTCTGTTTCAGATAATAACGCAGAAGGAAATTTCTCATCATTTTCTAACAAGACTCCTGCGGCATATTCTGCTACAACGTCCATTTCAGTATCTGTTAAAGGAACATCCTCTAAACAACCACACATCATTCCCATCATCAGAGATACTCCCACTATCTGTATTTTTTTTCTCAAAAGAAATACCCCCTGTTTTTTAATTTTTTGACTGTATTATTCTTATTGTAACACTTCTAAGAGTATTCGGCAATATTTCTCAAAAAATTTATTTTAAAAAATGTTACTATTCAGCCATAAAGATAGGCAACGAACTTTACGCCAGCTAAAAAATAGCTGGCGTACCCTCAAATATCTTTTGTATCTGTTCTATGACTTGCATTTGTTTCCGTTTACAAGTTTCTATGATACTCATAATGGAACAATACATTTCATTTCCACTTTGTTTTCGAAACCCTCCCGACATTTTTTGTCGATTCTTACATTTTCTAAGGTCACGTTCTGATAAATTGTTTTCAAAGGGAACAGAAAAATCTCTCAAAAATAATAAATGATTTTCTTGATATTTTTCTAGTCGGTTTAATAACTTCGTTTCTTCTTCTTTTGCTATTCTACCTTTCGTATCTTTATTTTCTTCTCTGCCTCTCTGAAGGAACTCTTGATATCTTTCCTCATAGGTTTTGATTTCTTCCTTCGTAAAATAGATACTTTTTCTTTGATATTCTTTTCGTCTTTCATTCATTTCGCATAACAAACTAGACATCTTCTCTGACCATAGATGTCCTGTTTCTTCTGTATTCTTTTTTAGATATCTTAACGCATGAACATTACATTCTCCATGTCCTGTTCCATAATGATATAATGCTGTTTCATGGTCATGCTCTAAATTCCCTGCAAATTTGTTCAAAAAGGGAATTTTATTTAATGCTTCGATACTTTTTTGTTCCATCGCATGATATAATACCGCTGTATTGGAACTACTATTTCTGATATAAGCTTGTGTCCCATTGACAGTTACTACGGTCGCATCGGTACATATCGTTGCTTCATTTAATAATTCTTCTTCTATTTGTTGCAGACTTTCGCTACTTTTTTCTTGAAAGGTTTGACAAAAGTGATAAATACTTCCACCCGAAAGAGAAAAGACGTCTTTACTTAACGAATTTAAAAAAACGCTAATACGCTCATTAGACATGACACCTTCGGAATATAAATCAACCGCTAACGCCTTTATCGTAGGTCCATAAGTCACTTCACTTTGATATTCTTTGGGAATCGAAATTTTGCCCTTTTCGTCTGCATAAATTCTAATTTCTCTTAAGATTGGTACAATTTCTAAATCTAATACATATTTCGTAACATAAGTAGTACTTTCCACTCCAATCGTTTCGATACGATGTTGCAACATTCCAGAAGCCAGTTTTTCTTCTACTTCTTGTTTCGTTAGAGTAATTCCTCGATGTCCTATCTGACCTCCTACTTTTTTTCCTGACTTTGTACGAGTATTATAAGTATTAGCAGGAGCTGTTTTTTTATCGGTAGAAGGTGGCAAGGAAGAATTCGAACTATTATTGTTTAGAATTCGTTTTAATCGTTCATTATCTTCGGTCAATACTTCTATTTTTTTATCTTTTTCTACGATTAATTTTTCTAAACGTTCTACATCCTCTTTGTGTTCTCTTTTTTCTTTTTTTAAATCTTGTTCTACAGAGTCTAAGCGTCCCATGATTTCTTGCAATTGTTGGTACATCTGATTACTATAATTACTACTTCTTCCCATAAGACACCTCCTCTGTTTCTTTCCTTTGTTTCTTATTGTAACAGAAATAATGTTTTTAATCTACCTTTTTTAACATAAAATTAATAAATGGCTGAATAGTAAC
>CAYMHX010000380.1:0-1918 GCA_964390325.1 uncultured Roseburia sp.
TTCTGCTTTTTTGTTTCCATTTTGCTATACTCTCCTTCTTTTTATTTCTTGTCTAGTGTAGACTAACTAAATTTAAAAGTCAAGGCAACTATTCCGTTACTGGTCACAAGTGAACAGTAACGTAATATTTGACACAACTTTATTCTCGCTTTATAATGCTTTATATGATAAATTGTAACTATTCCGTATCTTCATAGTTCCACCCAACTACGTTGGTGCAAAAATTCCTTAAAAATTGCTACATCAATTATGCTATAATGGAATTTTAAACTGCCTTTGGCAATATTCACTCCTGTATCACTTTCTTTTGGTCAAAACAGCAAGTGTTTTGACCTGCTCTGAATAGTTACCAATTACTACATTTTAGAGGAAAAAAATATGTCGACTATCATTGAAATAAAAGATTTTTCTGCTCCGGAACTGGATGTTTATGCACGTTTAAGTGAAGCTCAGCTTCTTCATTATTATGAACCTCATGGTGGTCTCTTTATTGCAGAAAGTCCAAAGGTCATTCAAAGGGCTTTAGATGCCGACTGTAAGCCTGTTTCTTTATTAATAGAACCGAAACATATTACAGGAGAAGCGGCAGGCATTATTGCACACTGTGATAATATCCCTATTTATACTGCCCCATTGGATATCTTAACAAAATTAACCGGCTTTCAATTAACCAGAGGGGTTTTATGTGTAATGCAGCGTCCACCCCTGCCTTCTGTCAAAGAAGTCTGTCAAAATGCCAGACGAATTTCTGTTTTAGAAAATGTAATGAATCCAACCAATATTGGAGCTATTTTCCGTTCTGCAGCAGCGTTAAATATTGATGCTATTTTATTGACACCCGCCTGCAGTAATCCATTTTACCGCAGAGCTTCTCGTGTCAGTATGGGAACTGTTTTTCAAATTCCATGGACCTATTTAGATGAAAAACACACAAATCCAAACTTTACATGGGAAGTATCCGGGGTACAGTTCCTTCACGAATTGGGATTTAAAACGGCTGCTATGGCTCTTTGTGAGGATTCTATAAGAATTGATGACCCAAACCTTGCAAAAGAAGAAAAACTTGCTATTATTCTTGGAACAGAAGGAGACGGTTTAGCAAGTTCTACAATTGCAAAATGTGATTATACAGTTAAAATTCCAATGTCACATCACGTAGATTCCTTAAATGTAGCAGCCGCAAGTGCCGTAGCATTCTGGGAACTTGGAAAATGATGATTTATTATAACTATTACTTCATTTTCTCCCATAACGTTTGAAATTCTATAGGCGTATATGCAATCCTTTCTACACTTACACAGACACTCTGTCTACTCGCATCTTTATAGCTTGGATTTGCATGTACATGCCCATAAAAATTTGCATACGGCATATTTGCATTGATATACAATGGTTCATGTGATAAGAGAAAAAAATCTTTAAACAAAACAGGCATAGAAAAGCATTCTGCAAAACCCAAATTCCGCCATTCTTGTGCCGTACGATGCCTGTCATGGTTTCCCATGACAAGAATTTTATTACCATTTAATTTACTAAGGATTTTTCTATCCATTTTATCTTCTCTATAATCCGAAAAATCTCCCAATACATAAACGGTATCTTTTTCTGTTACGATTTGATTCCAATGTTCTATTAACTTCTCGTCCATTTCTGCTACTGTTGCAAATGGACGATTTTCATATCGTCTGATATTCTCACCACCAAAATGGGTATCTGCTATAAAAAAATCTGCCATAAAATTTCTTCCTTTCTAAGTGCTATTTAGCTTACAGTTCACATATCAGCCAAAGTGCCGGAATCTTATGCTCGCATAAAGATTCTGGCATTTGAGCTGATAGAGGGAACGCCGTTTTATGAGCAAAGTTAGCTGCGAAGCAGCGGGAAAACGACGAAGTCGTCTTTGCGAATGGCGTTCGTG
>CAYMHX010000381.1:0-1886 GCA_964390325.1 uncultured Roseburia sp.
ACTTCGTGACCGCGTGTGGCGCAGGCGTGATTTTCAATCACCGCCTATATAATTTCTTTTTATACAAAATGCCTAAGCCAAAAAACGGTACCAGATATAAGGTTCTTGTTATTAATAAATATCCCCATTTATTATATCCATGTTGTGCCATGATGACACCAAATACCCCTAACAGCAACTCAAATAAATATAAAACGGCACCAACAGACTTTTAATTTTATGCCAAATATACGCTCCCATTTCTTGTTCACATTTTTTATCACTAAAAAAATAACCTGATGAAAATGCAAAAATTGCCAAAAAATAAGAAGCCTACGGAATAAAGTTAGAAAATAAATTGATGATTTCTCCTGTATGTCCAATCACAATGGCTAACGTGCCTATCACATATAAGAATTTAAAACGATAATCGACTTTTTTCATTTTAAAATTGACCTCATTTCTTTGATATTTTCGTTGTAAAATAAAAAGATTACACTTATAATATATAGGCGGTGACCCCAAACCTGCACCACGTTTTACTTATTTGTATGTAAAATATATTGCTCTATATAACAGCTTATGAAACAATATCTTGAATTTCATGAAACATTTTAACATACTCATTTTCTTTCTACAATAGAAAATGAATAGGATTGTCATCACTTACACAAGAAAGGAATTATCATCCCTATGAAAAAATTCAGACAAATTTTAGCCATTATCGGTATTCTTATCTTAGTCGGTATGTATGCCGCTACAATTATTTGTGCACTTTCTTCTAATGAAAATTTTATGGCTATGCTTATGGCATCCATCTATGCTTCTGTTGTTATTCCAGTACTAATCTGGGCAGTTACCTTTCTTTTTGGATTATTTCATAAAAATAATAACACCAAATCGTAATATTCTAAATATAATAATCAAAAAGGAAGGTCTTTATCATGCCAATTCATATTTCCAATGGAACTATCATCGAAATTTCCAGTGAACAAGGAACGGTCTTTGTTACTGTAAAATATATGGACCATTCACAAGAGAGACAAATGGAACAAACCATCAGACTTGTCGTAACACCACGAACTATTATTTTAAATGAAAATGGTATTGTAATACCTGCAAATCGATTGCATGTGGGCATGACGGTACACGCTTCTTTCTCTCCTGCAATGACCAGAAGTATTCCGCCACAGGCAAATGCACACTTTATCCAAATTGTACGAAGAACAGCACATGAAAACACCACAATAGGAAATATTGTAAATGTAGACAGAACAAATCGTAGTTTTTCAACTATCAACGGTTTAGACCCATCTACTATCATAAGATTTCATGTCGCAGACAATGCCAGAATTTTTAATCCATCCGGCCGACCGATGAATTTTGAAAATCTGACACCTGGTATGCGTGTACAAGTACAACACGCAAATTTTATGACAGCAAGTATTCCACCACAAACAACCGCTTTTGAAATACAAGTTTTATAGGACTTTATAAAAAATATCGGGAAATAAGATATACTACTTTTGTATACTTATTTCCCGACTACTTTTTTACATTTCAATCTCAACACCTAGTTTTTTTAATTCTTCCAATCCATCTTCTAATCCCGTAAATACAATTCCATGCATTCCGACAGCCTTTGCTCCTTCAATATTTTTTGCAAGGTCATCTAAAAAAACACATTCTTCCGGCACTAAAGAAAACTTTTCAAATAAACTCTGAAAAATATCCGGATTTGGTTTAATCTGCTTTACCTCATAGGAAAAAATCGCACCGTCTACTTCAGAAAGGAAGCTTAATGCATCGTCTTTTGTCTTCCCATAAGTCCAGCTTCCATAATTGGAAAGAATATATACTCCATATCCTGCTTTTTTCATTGCACGAATCCATTCCATTGTATAAGG
>CAYMHX010000382.1:0-1865 GCA_964390325.1 uncultured Roseburia sp.
CACTTCGTGACCGCGTGTGGCGCAGGCGTGATTTTCAATCACCGCCTATATAAATCAAATAAATTGTCAATTTTTTCACAATTATTCATGTAATTTATAAGTAACATCTTCTTTCATAAGCTGTATCATAATCCCTGCAATTTCAGGGTCGAACTGGCTTCCACTTCCTTTTTCTACTTCTTTTAATACAGCTTCCTGTGGCAATACATCTCTATAACTTCGTTTTGAAGTCATCGCATCATAAGCATCTGCCATACCGATAATCCTCGCCAATTCAGGGATCTCCATACCCAAAAGCCTATCAGGATAACCTGTTCCATCATATTTTTCGTGATGCCATCTTGCCCCTACTGCAATATCAGGAATTTCCGTTATCTGTTCTAAAATTCCGCTTCCAATAACAGGATGGGTTTTGATTACTTCATACTCCTCATCTGTAAGTCTTGATGGTTTATTAATAATTTCTCTTGGAATCCCGATTTTTCCAATATCGTGAAGCAATGCTGCATAATATACCTGTTCTAATTTTTCCTCTTGATAACCCATTCGCCCTGCAAGCATTACTGAATACTTTGCTACTCTAGTAGAGTGTCCATTTGTATAAGAATCCTTCGCATCAATTGTATTAGCAAGTGCCTGTACCATTTGTAAAGACATTCTCTCTACCTTTTGTCTTCGTTTTTCTGCTACTGCTGTTTGTTTTTCTACTTCTTCTTTTAGATTCTTTTGCAGATAAGAAAGTTCTAAAATTCGGTTGATTCTCTGAATTGCTACTGCCTTTCGCAAAGGTTTACGGATAAAATCAGTCACTCCCTCACTAAATCCCTGTACTTCCGTCTGTTCATCTTCATCACCTGTCAAAAATATAACCGGAATATCTGCATAAGCATCTGTTTCTTTTAATTTTCGTAAAACCTCATGTCCGTCCATCTGCGGCATATAAACATCTAATAAAATCAAATTCGGCAATTGTTTAGAAAGAATCCGAAATGCCGTTTCCCCTGATTCTGCCATAAGCATACGATACTTCTCTTTTAACAATCCATATACAACAGAGCGATTGATTTCATCATCATCTATCAACAAAATCAATGGAATTTGGTCTATTTTATCCACCAATTCTTTGGTCAGCTCTAAAACAGCTTCCATATCTACATCAACAAGCAACAGTTCTAAAGTTTCGATTTCTAATTGTAAATCCGATGGAAGACTCCAGCTTTTTAAGTGCTTCATTGCCTCATCTGCCTCATCCAAATCAAAACAATCTATGGCATTATGAAGTCTTATTATTTCCTGTTTTATCCTCTGAAAATCTGCTTGTATTTGTTTCTTTTCCTCTAATTTTTCAAACTGTTTCAACACATTTTTATAATTTCGATAAACTTTCAACACCTGTGGTGTCCTATACTTTAGTTCTTCTACCTTTTCTTCTTTTCCCAAGCATTCCATTTCATAAAAAAGTTCTGAAAGTTCCATTGCTCCTACCATTCTTGCGGTATTCTTTAAAGCATGTACTTCAATTGTATAATTCTGTATCAATCCTTCTTTCAGACATTTCTCTAATTTAGCACTTTTCACATCAATCAATTGATAAAAATTTATCAATGTTTGAAGATATAACTCTTTGGTTCCACAGTTCTTGAAACCTTCTGCTGTATCTAATTGTTCTATTTCTTCTATCCTTAATTCTTCCATCCTTCTTTTCTTCAAGCCTCTCAAAAAATAAAAACCATTTTAAAATGATATGTCTGATACTATCATATCATATTTTAAAATGGTTTTTTACATCTTTTTATATTCTTTGTAAATATTATTCTATATATTCGGCGATTAAAAACTTCGCCTCATATATAGACCCTCCGGGG
>CAYMHX010000383.1:0-1851 GCA_964390325.1 uncultured Roseburia sp.
CTCCAGCCCCAGTCAAACCAGTGGATAATGGAGAGAAGATGGGACAGGACGATATTGCAGCGTTGATAGCAAGCATGACTGGTGGAATGTAAAGAAATGAATTTATAACTTGAAATAGTGAAAAGATGGTTAAAAAAATAACAAATGGATTGTTACGGATATATTTTGTAACAATCCATTTATTTTTTTGCTGATTCGCCATTTGAGGTATGTTCTTTTTCTGAAAAAAATTATCTGTTGTTGGGAAGTGCGTAAGATTAGACGTAACTATTCAGTACCTTCATAGTTACGATTAGACATAAAATTAGCTCTTGAGATACTTAAATTATCATTTTTAAATATTTCAAGAGCTGTTTTTGGAGAAATCTTTAGTTCATTTCCGTAGTGAGTTTTACAATTTCTTTGATAATGGCAATGGCTGTATTCATACCTTCTACGGTCACATGTTCAAATGGTCCGTGGAAGCCATAGCCGCCTGTACCAAGATTTGGGCAAGGAAGTCCCATAAAGCTGAGTCTTGCACCATCTGTACCACCACGGACAGGTGCAGATAACGGTTCTAAGCCAAGATTTCGCATTGCCTGTTTTGCGAGGTCTACGGTGTATGGATGTTGTTCAATCACTTCTAACATATTAGAATAAGAGTGTGTGATAGTGAGCGTTACGGTATCTTTTCCATATTTTTCGTTCATTTCTGCTTCAAGGTTACGAAGGGCAGTTAAACGTGTCTCAAACATGGTTTTGTCATGGTCACGCACAATATAAGAAGTCTTTGCAGATTCTACATTACCTGAAAAACTTGTCAAGTGATAGAAGCCTTCTCTATATTCCGTATGAGAAGGTGTTTCTTTTTCAGGAAGGCGGGATTGGATTTCGCAGGCAACGGCAGCAGCATTTACCATGATATCTTTTGCAGCACCCGGGTGAACATTGACACCTTTTACTTGAAATACGGCACTTGCTGCGTTAAAGTTTTCGTAAGCAATCTCAGCTTCATAATCGCCATCTAGTGTATAAGCAAAATCAGCTTTGAAATAATCCAAATCAAATAAATCTGCACCACGGCCAACTTCTTCATCAGGAGTAAATCCAACCCAGATATCACCATGAGGAGTACCGGAAACAATGATTTCTTCAATGGCAGTCAAAATTTCAGCAATACCTGCTTTGTCATCTGCACCAAGAAGGGTCGTACCGTCAGTAGTGATTAAGGTTTTTCCGACTAAAGTCTTTAAATCCGGGAAATCAGATACTTTTAAATAAGCACCTGTTCCTTTTAAAAGAACATCATTACCGTCATAGTTTTCAATCATCTGTGGTTTTACATCTTTTCCACAAAAATCAGGAGCAGTATCCATATGAGCAATCAACCCTAAAGCTTTTACCTGTTCACAGCCTTTTGTAGCAGGTAAAAGACCGTATACATAACAGTGGTCTGTTAAAATAACTTTTTCTAAGCCGAGAGCATTTAATTCGGCCTCTAATACTTTACCTAATTCAAATTGACGTTCGGAAGATGGAGTTTGGTTATTTTCATCATCTGAAGTTGTCCAATAAGAAACATACTTTAAAAATCGTTCTTCTACACGCATAAAAACCTCCATAAATTATCAAAATACAGTAACTATTTCTTGTTATTATAATTACTGAAGTGAGTTTCTATGTATTCGGCGATAAAAAACTTGGCCAAATAGATAGCCCTTTTGGGGATGCACACACATGCGGCAATTTTCAATCACCGCCTATATATTATGTAAGATAACACAAAAATTTAGAATTTTCTATAAGAATATGTAGTGTTACTTTTCACACGTCAGCCAAACACTTGCTGTTTGGCTGCGTAAGAACATG
>CAYMHX010000384.1:0-1845 GCA_964390325.1 uncultured Roseburia sp.
TCTTTTACCTTCGGCACACGATAGATAGATGTCGTCTTTTCTACGCAGTCAAAATCCGTATGTAACGAATATCTCACCCACAAGTCCCAATCTTCTAACGCATCCAGTGTTTCATCCAAACCGCCATATGCTTCAAACAAACTCTTTTCAAACATAATACACTGAATTGGTATATAATTATGATGGCAAAGCTCAATTTTATCAAATTTCTTTTTATGAACCCCCAAATAATCGTACACAATGTATTCGTATGGGTCCTTGCTCTTTACTTCCACAGGTGTCTCAAACCCAAATGCATAGGCTGCTTTATTCTTCGATTCTGTCAATGTTTTTACTAATACTTCTACATGGTCTGCATAGAATAAATCATCATCATCTAAGAAATTCAAATATTTTCCATGTGCCAGCTCCATTGCTGTATTTCCCGCTTTCGAACGTCCGAAATTCTGTCCCATTGCATGATAAATAATGTTCAAATCCCAAAAATCTTCCCGAATCATCTTTCCTGCACAGTCAGGTCCATCTTCTACTACTACCACTTCGATATTTGGATAAGTCTGATTTCTTAAGGAAATTAATGTTTCTCTTAATACTTCCGGTCTGCCACAGGTTCTTACAATAATCGATACCAACGGCTGTTCTTTTGGGAACTCATTGACATAAAATGCACCATCTCTGATTGCACAATAGTCAAATCCTGTAAACATTCCCACTTCATATCTCTTTGGTCCACAATGGCTTGCCTTTCTAAAATGAGGAATCTGTGAAAAATGCTTCATAAAAGCCTTTCGCAACAGTTTTTTAGAACCTGAAAATGCTTCCGGAAGGGTCATTAATTTTGCAAACTGAGCATATCCTCTTAAAATCAATGCTTTATTTGCAAAACGGTGTCGTAAAAGCAGGTTGTTAATTACACTGTTTACATGCTGAGTTGGTTTGATTTCGCCTGCTTCTGCATAAGAATAATGTGTAATCACTGCACTAGGCACATACTTTAACTTATATCCAAAACTCCGAACTCTCCAGCTTAAATCCACATCTTCTGCATACATGAAAATTTGTTCATCAAAACCGCCTACTTTTTGATAAATTTCACGTTTCATAGCAAAAGCCGCACCACTTGCCCATGTTGTTTCATGGGTAATCGCATCATACATCTTTGGATGTTCATAAGGGAACTGACGAAGCTCCCAAAGTGCTACATCTTCTGCGGAATGATTGATATCATCTTCTAATTTCTGCAATGTATCCGGATATAATTCTGTATCAATATTAAAGAAACAAACGATATCGTCCGTTCCTTTCGTAAAACCAAGATTATTTGCTTTTCCAAACCCAAGATTTTCTTTTGATTCTATAATTGTAAAATCTCTTAATTTATCCTCATATTTTGCTTTCACTTCTTTTAATGCTGATACAGAATCGTCTTTTGAACTATTATCTACTACAATAATAGATACTTTTTTCAAATCATATTCCGATTTCATTACAGAAGCAAAACAATTTTCAATCCATTTTTTCGAATTATATGATACATATATTAAATCCATAACTTCCTCCATCAAGTTCTGCCTATGATTTTTTCTTAAAAAATCCTCTTGTTTTTTTTTGTTCGTTTTCCAAATGTAAGATATATTCTCTTAATTCTTTCATATCTCTTTCCAAATGTGCTTCATATTCTTTATGTTTTACAATCTCATTCTCTAACACTTGAATATATTCCTGTTGTTTTTTGATAGAACCTTCTAATTGTTCAGCAAACGCATCGCCTTCTTCCTTCGTCTGAATTAACTGTTTCTCCAGCTCATGTGCATTTGCATTCAAAAAATAATACATACTATCCTC
>CAYMHX010000385.1:0-1841 GCA_964390325.1 uncultured Roseburia sp.
TGAAATTGAAACAATGATAGGAGCATAATTATGGCAGAATATCTACAGCAAGAGATGCATGATGAATTTCATGCGGGATTTTTCAAACCAGATACATTTAAGAAGAAAGAAGTTCAAATAAAGGTGCTTGAAACTGCCATCGCCGGTATGGGATTTCATGTAGAAGATGAACAGGAAGAAGAGAACCTTCAGGAATTAGTACCGGGAACTGAGCTGACGCTTTACAGGGAACCGGACAACCAGTACGACGAATGGGCCATTGCAGTGTATTACGGTGAGGATGATATGCTTGGATATGTGACACGATATAAGAATGAGACAATTGCCAGGTTGATGGATTGTGGTAAGAAATTCATTGCGATTGTAGATGAGCCTCGTGAGTCGGAGAAAAAGATGAACCGTAGTATGGCTCCTACAGAGAGAGGGATCCCGGTGTCTATTTACTTGGTGGAGGGGTAAATTATTGAACGGTGGCGGAGGTATATCGAATGAATCTATTTCGGTGGTTAATAAAACTGTTTAGTGGTCGAAAAACTGGATACTCGATAAAAGGATTCTGGGGACAGATTAAGCATTATAATAAAGATGGTGTACAGATTGGATATACGGTGAAATGGTTTTGGGGTGTCAGAAGACGCTATGACATGAATGGCAATCTGGTCAGTTATTCGGTGAAAAACTTTTGGGGCGGTCGTAATACCTATGACGCGCAGGGTAATCTGATTAGTCGCTCGAGTAAGAATATTTTTGGTGGATACAATACTTATGATAAGCATGGCAAAAAGATAGGTCATTCCTACAAGAATTTTTGGGACGGATATACACACTATGAGGTGGACGAGGATACCGGTGATAGCTCCTATACATATAAAAGTGAGCCAGTACGAACTTGGTCGGATTCTGTAAGTGTAACTCCAATACAAATGAAATCCGAACCGAAGAGGCAAGAACAGGAAAAACAGCCTGAACTGGTGATTCCGCAAAATTCGGAAGAAAGCAGAAAGGCGTACGAAAAGTATGTAGCATTCAATGGACAGGATATTGATAGAACTGTGGAATATTATGGAAGCATAGCTGAATATCTGGTAGAGAATGAATCCATTGGTCAGAATGCAAAGGTATTAGCGTTTGGCTATCAGGGCTTAAAAGAATTTCCGGCAATTGCCTATGTTGTTGGAGATATGGTTAAAGTTGTTCCCTTGATACGTCATGCAAATGCATTTGAATTTCCTGTATCTGAGCTGGCAGAAGCAAAGACGGTAGAAGTTGCAAACCTTGATATGAGTGCCATCGATAATGAATTTGTCACATTTGGTATTTCTAGTCTAGCAAAAGAATTTGAAGAGCTATATCCGGACTATCAGTTTGGTGGGGATGGAATGTGCCGTACACAGTGTGAGCTTCCGTGCGGGTTGATTGTAACAGAGATGAGCTTGAACAAGATGAGAGAATTACTGTAATGGGAAAGGAATGGTTTTATATATAAATGAGATGTGGTTGGTGAACAGAAGAAATTGAAAGAAAAACTTTAAAAAATTGAAGATTTTAGTGGAATAAAGTGCCTCCCTATGCTATATTTAAGAATATGGATTATAATGTTCTTTTTGGTAGAGAGAGGCACTTTATTTATGACAGTAACGTATAAAGGATTATGGAAATTATTAATTGAAAAGGGACTTCAGAAGCAAGATTTAGTAGAACATGCGGGATTAAGCTCAGCCACTGTTGCTAAAATGGGAAGAGGGGAACCTGTTTCAAACAAGGTCTTGGAAAAAATTTGTGGCTATCTTGAGTGTAGTGTAAATGATATCATGAATTACGAATGATGGCCGACTAATGAG
>CAYMHX010000386.1:0-1833 GCA_964390325.1 uncultured Roseburia sp.
GAAACTTGGAGAATCACACAGGAGTTATTGAAACGAAGAGGACGGCAATTGAATTTTGAATCGACAACAGGATTGTTTGCCGGGTTTATCAGATGTGGGGACTGCGGACGTGCCATGGCAAAGGTAAAACGAGGCGGTGATATATTTTATTTGTGTGGTACCTACAAGTGGTATTCCAGTAAATTATGTACAAGTCATTCTGTCCGGCAGTCTGTGTTAGAGGAACTGATTCTGCAGCGACTGAATGAAGAATTGGTAAAACTGGAGGATTCGGATTTTGTGAAGCAACCGAAGGCTGTGAAGAAGCAGTTAAATACACAGCATTATCAGGATAAGTTGAATCAATTGTATAAGCTGAAGAAAGATAGTTATGAGGATTACAAAAGTGGACTGCTTACCAAAGAAGAATATCTGCTTTACAAGGAGGATTATTCCAAAGAGGAAGCATTGGTTAGAGGCCAGATGGAAGCACTGCAAAAGAATATGCAAGAGAAGGATGAGCGAAGCGAATGGATTGAAAATCTGAAGAAGTACAGAAAGATTGATAAACTCGATCGGAGTATTCTGGCTTGCATTTTGGATGGAATTACGGTGTATGAGGATGAGAAGGAAAAGAGGGTAGAGATTCGGTTGAAGTATACGTTGTAATATGGAAAGAACGGTGTGGGTGTGACTGCATCGTTCTTTTTTTAATCGTTTGTATATATTTGGATTAAAATTATCTGGTACAGAAATAGATCACGATGATAAAATAGAAAATGCAGTTTCAATTATTAATGAATTAGTATTGCCTATAGGTATTCAACCAGAAAAACATATTTATGATATGCTGGTTGAAATGGATCAAGATTTAGAAATTGTAAAATGTGCAAAAAGAATTAATGCAGTAAGAGATAGTCATCAGTGGTTAGACAAAATTGTAGACGAACTACAGCAGAGTGAGGATATTGTATTATACCAAATCATTGAACTGGTATCGGAGCATCATGGATGGAGCGATTATGTGAAAAATGTAAGAGAATGGTTTATAAATAAAAGAGAAATGCTAAATTTATAAAATCTTCCGGGTACTTTACTCACCAGATTAAAAATTGAAAGAAGGATACAAAAGTCAAACGTTTAAATTGGCGATTGTCCATGGGACGAATGAGTTTGCATTTTTATGTATCTACCTGTAATGAGCCTCTGCCCTATGTGAGTCAGAGGCTTGTTACTTTCTGTGTCCATATCTACCATCACCCCACGCCCCATCAAACGTCAACGCAATCTGTTTTTTATCAGTTTTTACGCAGTAAATGGGAAGTTCTTTTTCACGGAATAGGGAAGATGCACTGGCAAGTACTGCATTATTTTCTAGTGCGGCACCAACAGCGCCACCGGTTACTTTGTCAGTAATAATGGCGGTGAGAAGAAGGGTGGCAACCACGGCAAGGCCGGTTTTTATGAATTTTGGAAAAGTGTTTCGGAGGTAATTTGCTGAAAAATATGTACGGATAGTGCGTTTCATAAATGTATCCTTATAAAGAGGTTTGGTATCAATGTATGCGGTTGAAAACAAATTCATGTGTACAGAGAACATTCCTACGGTACATCATTTCATTCCTTTTAGTTGAAAAAAAAGAGCGATTAGGGTATAATATTATTAGTAATACATGGAGGAGATATGAATGGCATTAACCAATAATTCAAATGAATATGTGTCTTTTACCATGGGAGGCATGCATTTTGAGTATGATGAAGCTAAGAATCAGAAGAATATCGAAAAGCATGGAATTTCGTTCAAAAGTGCAGCTCGTGTATTCTTTGATTATGATAGAATTGAAATGTATGACG
>CAYMHX010000387.1:0-1827 GCA_964390325.1 uncultured Roseburia sp.
AAAAAGGGGCTGTTAAAAAACCTATAATTTAGGTATTGAGGTTAACAGCCTCTTTTTTACGTTGCAAAAGTGAAAATGTCCTGGGGAATCGAACCCGAGGACATTTTTTGGTAAAATATTACTGTCCACATAATATTACCATGAAATATTTTACCACAAAGAAAATCTTTTTTATATCTTCCTACGGCATAGATGTGAAGGAAACGGAGAAAATTGATCGATTTCTTGAATTGTTAGATAAATCAGGTGTATTTATAATTTTTGATGAAGAGAAGAAAAATTTTTCTCAAGGAGGTAGGCCTACATTTAATAAGTACAATATGTTTGCCATGATTTTATATTGTTTTGCTTTTAGTAAAGCTTCTCTTCGAGACATAGAAGATTTATGTAAATTTGATCTACGCATCATTTATATCATGGAAAACGAAACTCCGTGTTACGTAACGATAAGTAATTTTATAAATGAATATATAGTGCCAAATCGTGATTTTATATTCTCTACTATAACGAAAAGCATATTCGATGAATGTAATATAGCTATGGATACTGCTTTTGTTGACGGGAGTAAATTCGAAGCAAATTCAAATAAATATAAATTTGTATGGAAGCCTACAACTTATCATGTAAAACTAAGTGATAAAATTAGAAAATTATTGAATACATATGATTTAGGACGCGGCATTCCTAATGATGGTATCATTGACTCAAGACTCATTGCCGACA
Organism: uncultured Roseburia sp.; assembly: GCA_964390325.1. Classification (GTDB taxonomy): domain Bacteria; phylum Bacillota; class Clostridia; order Lachnospirales; family Lachnospiraceae; genus Roseburia. The sequence goes on from CAYMHX010000387.1 coordinate 724, forward strand.
AGTTAGTAGAATTTTCTGCTTTATTAGACAAAGAATCAGACAAAAAAGTGAGAAAAGATTTTGATTCATTATCAGAATATTTGAATAAGAGTTTAGAATATGAAGAGAAAGAGAGGATATGTGGACCTAACAGAAACTCTTATTACAAAACTGATCATGATGCAACTGCAATGTGTTTGAAAAATGATTATTATTCTGGTTTGGGAAGCAACATGCATGCAGCTTATAATTGCCAATTAATGGTCGTACACGGTTTCATTACCGATTATTTCGTATCTCAATCAAGAAGTGATATAAATGATTTCATTCCTTTGATAGATAAACACTATGAGATGTATCAATCATATCCAGAGAATGTTACTGCGGATTCAGGATATGGTTCATTAGACAATTATGAATATATGAATAATCACGGAATCACAAATTACGTAAAACATCAATCATGGCAAGGAAACGTTTCAGGAAAAAATCCTTTATGTTACGAAATAAATGATGACGATACGATAACGTGTTTAAATGGCAACATTGGATATCAAACTACGATTATTGGCCGACATCCAAAAAAAGCAAATGCAGTATTCTATCGAATCGATGGGTGTAACACATGTCCATTTTCTACCTACTGTAAAAGATTTATGAAAGATAAAACTCAGGATTATAAAGTTTTTGAAGTAGTAGTTCAACTTTCAAAATATATAAAACAATCTGAAGAAAATCTTTTATCACCTAAAGGAATTGAAATGCGAGTAAACAGAAGTATACAAGTCGAAGGAGCATACGGAGTAATCAAACAAGATTTTATGTACGAAAGATTTAGAAGAATCTCAATAAACAAAGTAACAGCAGAATTCATGTTAGTATGTTTGGGATTTAATATAAGAAAATTATTTAGGTTTTTTAATGGCAAATCTAAATTTGACTATTGGACAGCGCCATCAAATTTGAAAGCTGAAACAAAGAAAAAACCAAGTGCAAAACGACTAACAAATAAAGTTAATAAAAAGTCTAATAAAAGCGTTAATGAAGTAGCAAAAAAACACAAATACAAATAAAAAAGAGGCTGTTAACCTCAATACCTAAATTATAGGTTTTTTAACAGCCCCT
>CAYMHX010000388.1:0-1804 GCA_964390325.1 uncultured Roseburia sp.
GATCCCCCGGAGGGTTTTACTCTATAAGAAATGAAATTTCTTATAGAGTAAAAAAAGTTTCCCCCTATAAAAAGAGATGCTGGCAACTCCTCAATGTCATTAAGTTAAGCTATTGACAACAAAAACTCTTTTAGAGAAGATTATGTTAAAAGCATAGTCTTCTCTTTTTTATTTTCTAAAACTATTTGAAATTTTGATAACGTTCTTTTTTAAGGCGGTGATGTTAATGGATGTATATGCAACTCAGTTAAAAAAGGTATTATCAACGAGCATTAAAGAAATTTCTGAACACTCTACTGATTATGTTATTTTAAATAAAAATCATTTGAGCCGAAAGCGTAAATGGGATTTACCGACTTTGATTCATTTTATATTATCTGCCGGAAGTAATAGCCTTGGATATGAAATCGGTGAATTTTTTGAATATAAGAAAGGATTTCCTTCTGTCTCATCATTTGTGCAGCAACGTCAAAAACTCCATTATTCAGCATTTCAAACTCTTTTTGATAGCTTTAATACAAGAACTACAAAAAGACCGAAATTATTTAAAAAGTATCGAATTCTCTCTGTTGATGGTACTAATCTTTCTTTACCGTACAATCCAAAAGAGAAAAATATAATTGCTGAAAATCATGTTTCTACATTACATCTGAATGCTCTGTACGATGTAATAAACAAACAATTTTTGGATGTACTTGTACAACGTGCATTACAAAAAAATGAATGCGGAGCTGCCTGCGAACTTGTAGATAGGATTTCAGAGCAATATCCTGTTATTCTTTTAGCAGATCGAGGTTATGAAAACTACAATCTGTTTGCTCATGTGGAAGAACGGTTATTTGATTATGTCATTCGGATAAAAGATTCTAAAAATAAAGGTATCATTGCAGGAATCAATCTTCCAGATACAGAGGAATATGATGTTACAAAACGCATTGTAATAACCAGACATTCTACAGGACCAGCTGCTATTATGTCGTCTACATATAAATATCTTACGAAAAAAGCAAGGTTTGACTATGTAAAGGATAGCAAAAGTCCTGATTATGAGATGCAGATACGATTTGTCAGATTTCGACTTTCAGAAGATAACTATGAGGTTCTTGCAACCAGCCTTACGGAAAAAGAATTTTCAGCAGAAGACTTAAAAGAACTATATCATCTTCGTTGGGGAATTGAAACAGGATTTCGGGAGTTAAAATATATTTTAGGGATTGCAGCATTTCATTCCAAAAAAGAAAACTCGATCTTACAAGAAGTATTCGCTCGATTGATCATGTATAACTTCAGCATGAAGATTGCACAAAAGGTATCAATAAAAGAAAAAGACCGCAGGTACCAACTGCAGGTCAATTTCACGCAGGCTGCAAAAATTTGCATCAATTTTTTCAAGCACCAAAATGAGCAGCCTCCTTATAGTATAGAAGCCACAATCCAACGGTTCTTACTACCAATAAGACCCAATCGAAAAAGACAACGACAATCTGTCAGTACAACTGTGGTTTCTTTTAATTATAGATTAACATAGTTTGGAGATTTTTCAAGCTCTTTTTACTCCTCCGAAAACGAAGGAGTTTTTGTGATGCAAGCAAAGGCAGTTTAAAAAGAAAATGTGGGGTATGTATAATAAATACATACCCCACAAAAAGAATCTACAATAAAGTCATTACTCTAAACTTAATGACATTGCGGAAAACCGTGTGTCTCTTTTGTTACGCCCGAAGGGGCGGATATGGCTCAGTGATCTTTCCGGAACAGATTAAGCATTTACTACAGTGACTGTGTATGTTGCTGTTGTTATACC
>CAYMHX010000389.1:0-1798 GCA_964390325.1 uncultured Roseburia sp.
AATAAAAAGGCGTATTGAAACCTTAGGTATGTTTCCTATATAATACAGGAGTACCGAGCCTATGGTAAAAGTTGTGTAAATCGGATTTCCTTCCGATTGATAACTTGAAAAAATTTAATATTTTTATAACTAATTTTATTTTAATGATATTTTTTAAAAAAATCAACCTTTTAGAAAAAGTTGTGTAAATTTAATAGGACTTAAGAAATTTTCTTCTTAAGCCTATTATTTTTAGGCTTTTAATTATATTCTTCCTTCATACATTATTCTAAATTGAGACAAGCATAAATCCCATTTATCAACCATTCTTGACCATTTTTTCTCTGCTTTTAATGTTGAGAGATAAAGAACTTTCAGCAATGACATGTCTGTAGGAAATACATTTCTATTTCGATTTATTCTCTTATATGTACTATTTAAGCTCTCTATTGCATTAGTTGTATACATTATCTTTCTTATTTCTGCTGAAAATTTAAAAAATACAGACAGTACATCCCAATTATCTATCCAACTTTGTATTGCTCCAGGATATTTGTTTTTCCATTTATCTTCTAGCTCTAATAAATTAGTATACCCTAATTCTTCTGTACTTGATTTATAAACTGTTTTTAAATCATTAGCTAATTCTTTTCTATCTGTATATGGAACATATTTTAATGAATTTCTTATTTGATGTACAATACATCTTTGATATTCTGTTTTAGGGTATATTGCTGATATAGCATCTTTAAGCCCTGTTAAGCCATCAGCACATAATACAAGAATATCCTGAACTCCACGATTTTTAAGTTCGTTTAATACAGTCATCCAATATTTTGCACTTTCATTTTCTCCAATTGTAATAGTTAGCACTTTTTTCATTCCATCTTTGTCTATTCCTAACACAACATATGCGGCCTTTTTTACTATTTGTCCGTTATCTCTTACATGAAAATGAGTAGCATCTATAAATACTATTGGATAAACACTTTCCAATTTTCTTTTTTGCCATTCTTGAATTTCAGGGATAATTTTATCTGTAATATCACTTATCATATCTGGCGAAAGATTACAGCCAAATATTTCTTTTATTTGTTCTTGAATATCTTTATCAGACATTCCTAATGCATACATAGATATAACCTTTTCATCAAAACCATTTGCAGTTCGTGAATATTTAGGTACTAAATCTGAATCAATTTCTCCATTTCTATCTCTTGGTACTTTTACTGGAATATCTCCCATTTCTGTAGCTACAATTCTTTCAGGATAATATCCATTTCGATAATTGTTACTATCTGTTCTTTCATTTTTTGAATAACCAATTTTGGCTTCCATTTCTGCATCTAGTAATTGTTGAAAAGCAGGAGCAAAGAAATCTTTCCATGCTGCATACATATCATTCATTGACTTAATATTCTTTGGATCATTCCTTCTAAAAAATTCCTCTACTATTTCATTTTTTTCTTTTTCTACTTTTTTACCCATAGAAAAAATCCCTCCTTGATATTTTATATTTTATCACGGAAGGATTTATTTACACAACTTTTTCTATACTCTCATAATAGATTTTATTCCTTTTGTTAAATATCTCATCACTCCACTACCATTAACATAGTGTTTATCTAGGTAAATAAGTTCTTGTTCTCTTTTTATATTTCCATTATTTATTTGATTAAATAATTCAATTAGAATAAATATTTTTATGCAACTTGCTGCATTATATTTTTCTTTCTCATTTATCTTTATTTCAGTGTCTTTTAAATCATTATAATAAACTGCTACTTTACCATCAAAATTAACCAAACTATCTTTTATT
>CAYMHX010000390.1:0-1796 GCA_964390325.1 uncultured Roseburia sp.
CAAACAGCAAGTGTTTGGCTGACGTGTGAAAAGTAACTCATTTTTCTTTAATAGTAACAAATCACTGGATACCCCTCATAAACATAACTATAAATTGTTTCCGCACTCTCTTTTGGGAGATTGATACATCCATGTGAACCACCTGTTAAAAAGATATCTCCTCCAAATGCATTTCTCCAAGTCGCATCATGCATTCCATAATTCCCATAAAACGGCATCCAATAAGCCACAGGGGTTTCATAATCATCCCCTTTTAAAACCGCATTTTTGGTTTTATAAGTAATATCAAAGACACCCTCAGGTGTTACACAGTCTGGTGTCGAATTCATTTTTCCTGATACAAAATCCGTTTCAAACACCAACTGTCCTTTATAATATAAGTATAAATGCTGATTGCTTAAATCTGCTTCTACATAAGAACTTCCAATATCATTCATTCCCTGTACAGGTGCTGTATTGCTATACACCGGCTGCATAGATGTCACTGCTCCTTCTTTAACTAAGGAAATCAGTTCCTCTCTAACAGCAGTTCTATCTGTTTTCCAGCCAAATCCACCTGTCGGAAGTGATACTGTTGTTCCTCTGCTGGTTACAAAGGTTCTATTTTTTCCATAACTGTCACATTCGGATGCTTTTTTCTTTACAAAATCAGCAACTGCGTCTTCGTCCAGTCTGATTTCTTCCTCTCCAGTCACAATCCAGTCCTTAATCACTTCACGGTCTACAATTACTTCCACCGTATTCCAGTCATACTTAATTTTAGTTTCCAACCACTTATTTATTTGGGCTAAATCTTCTGCCAATTTTTTGTCGTCTGAAAAAACCTTCGGCTTTTCATAACAGCCCTGTTCTGCTAAATCAATCAATGGACTGCCTGCATTTATCACAGTTTTAATAGAAGAAAGTGCCTCATCTATATGTAACTGTGTTCCTAATATTTCCGGAACAATCGTAAAACCACCTAGTTCTTCTTTATATTCACTGATATAAGCATCCACAGGTACAGACATATTTTCTTCCAAAAATGCATCAAACTGTTTTACCAATGTTTCCAAACGTCCCTCATCAAAAATTACAGCATGAACTGCATTTAAATGCTGTTCTTCTTTTCCTAATACAGCTCGAATCCATCCTATTGACTCCTGCTGGCTTAAAAGTTCATTAGCCACTGCCATACCATCTTCTAATTCTAATGCAATTTCTTCGGCTGTCACTCTGCCTATTTCTTTTGGACTTCCCATTTCATCCTGTCCTAAAATTGCAAGCTCATATTCCTTTGCTTTTTGCTCTAACATACCTCCTACCACCTGTACATCCAATTCGCTGCAATTCATACCATTAATGTATGTATTGGGCAAAAAATGTGTTTTATAATAATTTGTCCTCTCCACACATACAAATACAAGCACTGACACAGTCAGTATTGCAAAAATTCCTAATCCGGTCAAAATGGGACTTCTCTTTTTTTGCTTTTGTTTTGCTTTTGTTTCTTTCATTTTTCCTCTCATTCTAAAGCATTTTCGATGAGAACTGAATCTTACATCTTTTCTCCATCATTAAACTCAATTTTTTAATTACTCATAAAAATCCGTTTATCATTATATTATATCTCTCACATCTTTTCAACTTCTTCTTCATCACTGCCTTTATTTTTCTGTATTTTTTTGTATAATTATAATAATTCAAAGCTAAATTCATTTCCATAGCAAACGTTTCAATGGATTTTACGCTGTCTTTCGCAATATACTATATATTCGGCGATTAAAAACTTCGCCTCATATATAGACCCTCCGGGG
>CAYMHX010000391.1:0-1795 GCA_964390325.1 uncultured Roseburia sp.
CTTAGAAAACCAACTACTTTTTTAGTAGAACAACTTTGTACTATAGATGAACAGCAAATTCTTTATAAGGCAGGACACATAAAAGAAAATAATTCCATTATATCTACCATAAACAGTATGTTTATTAGACAGCTAGGGTTAAAACTGTAGGTTCTAATCCTAATATATAATATGGTTAAATCTCTTTTTTTGTACACTATAAAAACTTTGTATTATTAGATTGATAGTGTAAAATTTTTGTAGGAAAAATAGAAAAGAAAAAAAGAAGAAAGCTCCTCTTTGTGGTAAAATATAATTAGCTAAAAAACAAATCACACACAAAGAAAGGAGCTTCTTATGGAAAACAGTATAGCATATTTTCAAGAAAATATCATTCAAAAATTAGAAAAAACATTTTCTAATTTTTCTTCTGATTTGACTAAGATTGCAGAATTGGTGCAAGGTGTAACCGATTGTATGACAGAATTCGGTCTTTGTTTATTGGCAGAAGAATTGGAACATTATGATGCGATTCTTTGTGAGAGAAAATCGTTACGTCCAGATTATTATGTGGTACGAAAAGAAAAAACGACACTTTTAACAAGTCTTGGAACACTACAGTATCAAAAAACGTTATTTCAAAATCAAAAAACAGGAACCTATGAATATTTGTTAGATAGAATTATGGGATTACCAAAGTATGCACGAATGACAGAAGATGCAGAAGCGAGGATTTTAGAAGAAGCAGTACAAACGAGCTATGAAAAAGGTGGAAAAAATGTGAGTATTTCTTCTATAGAAGAAGTAAGTCGAGAAACCGTAAAAAATAAAATACATGATTTAAGATTTCCGAAAAAGGAGAAGTATCCGGAAAAGAAGAAAGAAGTCGAGTATTTATATATCGAAGCAGACGAAGACCATATCGCATTACAATTCCGAGAGAAAAAAGGAGATATTGTCGAAAATGCATATCATCAGAAAAATAATGGAGCAATTGCGAAACTCATTTATGTGCATGAAGGAATTGAGAAAGAAAGTGAACGTCATAAATTGAAAAATCCGTATTATTTTTGTCGCGTATGTGAAGGAGAAGAAAATAAGAAACTTTGGGATGAAGTGTATGAATATATAGAAAATACATATGAGTTGTCAAAAGTGAAGAAAATTTATTTAAGTGCAGATGGAGGAAGTTGGATACAGAGTGGAAAAAATCAGATAGCAAGAATCACATATGTATTGGATGAATTTCATATAAAGAAATATTTGAGAAAAATCACGGGATGTTTTGGAAAAAAAGGGAAAGAAATAGAAGAAGAATTAATAAAACTGATTTGTAAAGGAACAAAGAAAAAATTTACAGAAAGAATCGAAGAATTGAAAGAAGAACTTCCGTATGCGAGAGGAAAAAAAGGAATTGAAGAAGGAAAAAACTATCTATTAAAACATTGGACATCAGCAAAACTGCGTTTGTTACGAGAAAGTGGAATAGAAGGAAGCAGTACGGAAAGCCATGTGAGTCATGTATTGTCAGATAGGATGAGTAGCCGACCGATGGGATGGAGTAAAAAAGGAATGACAAAGATGGCAGAACTGCGAGCATACTATTATAATGGTGGAGATATGTTGAAATTAGTACGATATCAGAAACAGGAACTGCCAAAAGTTGCAGGAAATGAAGATATCATTTATAGCAGTAGCCAAATGTGGCGAGAAGAACGAAAACGAAGAAACGAATTAGGACAATTAGCAGATATGAAAGTATATAGTATCCCATATACGCAGATAAAAAAGATAGCAAATTTTAAAGCACAGATTT
>CAYMHX010000392.1:0-1791 GCA_964390325.1 uncultured Roseburia sp.
CGAATTTGCATGCAAAAATCAATGAGTTACTGGAACGGAGTGAACAGTAACAACTATATAATTACAAAAAGGATATGGATTATTCAAAGGAAGAAGCGATTGATTTTATGAATAAAGGAAGTATCGTCGTATATGAAATTGTCCTTCCAAAAAAGATAATAAAAAAATCGCAATAAACGTACAGTTACTAGAAGAACTTCGTTTAGAAGAAAAAGAACAAATTCAATTGCTAAATTCAGATACTGCATTAGCCCAACTCTCTGAGCAAAAAATGTCTTCCTTAATTGATACTATCAACCGGAAAAATACAGATGCTACTTATTTAGCAAAATACGAAAAATTTCTTTCACATATAGAAGCTGATATCCATGAAAAAACTGCCGTAAAAATTGCAATTTCTATGAGAAAACAAAATAGTACCTTTCAATTAGAATGGTGGAAGCTTTTTACAGATAGTGTAAAAATAAGAATTATTTCATATGCTTCTAACTTTCCTTTTGAAAAGCAGGCATGGTTCTTGCCATTAAAAGAATTTTATCCCTACGAAGGTAAATATTTATCTTCCAAATGAAACAGGCACAAAAAGACAGGAAAATTTTATAGAAGCTCATAACAATTTAATGGAATATATTACAGAATGTTTCTCTTACGGAATCGATGTCACTCATGGATTAAATACATTGTTAGATAAATGTCAAATCGGATACGGTAGAAGAATGTATTTTTGTAATGCAAGAATCAATCATAGTGCCGAAAATATTTTTTGTCCGGAAATACCATTTGATAAACCAAGCGAAGAAAATGCCCTGTATGTAGAAATACAGATAAATCGCAGTTAGAATTAAGTGGAAAAACCAGAATTATCTGTAGAAAATGCAATTATGATTCCAGAAACTTTAAAAGCCAATTTGAATATTCAGCTTTTTAGCAATTTTAAAAACATCAAAAAATGCGTGCCTGATTTCCTCAAGCACGCATTTATCATTTCCCTATTATTCTGTTCCACCATATAAGCTTTCAAAATCAAAAAGTGCATCTTCCAACATTGAAAGGTCTTTTTGATTTGCAATCCATACATTCTCATTCAACTCTACTCTTATTACAGTCGTCTGTGGCTCAGTATAAGAAACCTCTGTCAATGCTTCACCTATACACTCTTTAAATTTTGTAAAAAGATAATTATTCATTTCTTCATCTGAAGGCTTTTCTTCTCCTGATAATGTTGATGCCGTCCATTTTTCCACAAACTCTGTAACCTCTACTTCATAGTCTGCAATTGCCTCTGAAAATATCTGCATTTTTTCATAAGAAACACTTACTTCAAATGTCTCATCGTCTACTTTTACAGCTTCCCCTACTGTAAATTTCACATTTGCATATAAGTCCTGATATAATTGTACATATTCTTCATATAATTCTTCTGAAATCGATACGTCCGAAAGCATTGTATCTAATTTTGCTTTCATACCAGCCTCATAAACTGTGGCTGCTTCCTCTGCCGTCGCAGCCTGCATCTCTACAATCGCCGTAGAATCATTATAATAAGCATTGTTTAAAATCGCATTTACATATCCACTGGCATCAAAACCTGCACAACCTGTTAAATTCCCTGCTGCTGTAATACCCGCCAAAAATACAGTTAATTTTTTCATTATTTTTCCCATCATAATCCTCATTTCTGAGCAATTCACTATGAAAGCTCTCTTATTACTGTAGCACAAATTATATATTAAAATGGTAACACTTCCCAGTATATTTGTCAAACTCTTAAAATTATGATATGATAACGTT
>CAYMHX010000393.1:0-1770 GCA_964390325.1 uncultured Roseburia sp.
ATCACATTATTCTTCTTTTTATTATCGGGGCTATCCATACTACTATCAGTATTTTCCCAATATCTCCTATTAAAAATGGCACAACTCCTATCATCAATGCCTCCAAAAAAGAAAGTTTCATCTGATAAGCCAGCCACAATGTTCCTACATAATAACAGACCGCTGTTCCAATTGCCAATCCTAATCCACAGAGATAACGATTTTTCGGAAAGTTGTCCACAATCAGGCCTGAAATTATTGTTAATAACAAATAGCCAATTAAATATCCGCCTGTCGGTCCAAACAGCCTTACAGGACCTCCCGAAAAATTAGAATACACAGGCAGACCAATAAATCCTATCAATAAATACAGTAAACACACCCATGTTGCTCTCTTTCTTCCTAATATCATGACGGTTAAATATAGTCCAAACGTAGCCAGCGATATGGGAATGGGTCCAATCGGTATCGAAAATGGCGACAGTACACATAAGACTGCCGTCATCAGTGCCACTACCGCCATTGTTGATGTGGAAACTTTTTTATTTTTTCCCTTTGTATCTTTCAATTAAATAACTCCTACCATACCACATAATAATACAATCACGCCCAATACAATTCGATACCAGCCAAACACTTTAAAATCATGCTTTTTTATGTATCCCATCAAAAACTTAATAACAAAAAGCGATACTGCAAATGCTGTCACCATTCCCACTAAAAGAATCATTCCTTCTCCCTGTGCTAAAGACGATTCTGCAAGAAATTTCACACCCTTTAACAAACTGGCACCAAACATAACAGGAATTGCTAAGAAAAACGTATATTCTGCCGCAACAGTTCTTGACACTCCTAAAAGCAATGCTCCTACAATTGTAGCACCTGAACGAGACGTTCCTGGAAAAATTGCTGCAATCAACTGAAACATACCAATCCAAAATGCAAGTCTGTAATCAATCCCTTCTAGTGTTGTCACCTGTGCATTTTTTCCATGATGTTTATTTTCAATAATAATAAATGCAATACCAAAAAGAATCAACATAATTGCAACGGTTTGATAATTATAAAACCATGCTTCCAAAATCTCATCAAACAACAGCCCTACAATTGCTGCTGGCACACAAGACACTAAAATGTGAAACCAAAGTTTAAAAATATCCCATTTCATAAAAGCTCCCAGTCCACTTACTGATAAGGGTTCTTTATTATTCTTCTTCCCAAACGGCCAAATCTGATTCCAAAATAAAATAACAACTGCTATAATTGCTCCAAGCTGTATCACAACCTCAAACATACTCATAAATTCTTCCGAAACCTGTAGATGAATAAATTCATCTAATAAAATCATATGTCCCGTACTGCTAATCGGAAGCCACTCTGTAATCCCTTCTACAATACCAAACAAAATAGCCTTTAAAATTTCAATAAAATCCATTTTTTCTTTCCTTTCTCATTAAAATTTTATATTTCCCAAATGAAAACCCCTCAAAGCAATTTGCTCTGAGGGGCAAAAAGGCGACAATCGGATTTGAACCGATGATGAGGGTGTTGCAGACCCGTGCCTTACCACTTGGCTATGTCGCCATAGTATATCTTATGTGAAGTTCTTTCAAATATACTTTTCTTCACCAAAAAGATTGTAACAAATGCCTTATCTTTCGTCAAGTTTATTTTCCTATTTTTAATACCATTTTTCCATATAATCGTTACTGTTCACTCCGTGACCAGCAACGATTATTTTTACTTTTTATAAATAATTGTCTTTATTACAAGGACAAACTTATGCAATAT
>CAYMHX010000394.1:0-1768 GCA_964390325.1 uncultured Roseburia sp.
CTTCGTGACCGCGTGTGGCGCAGGCGTGATTTTCAATCACCGCCTATATAATTTATCTTGTTGCAGCAGTTTTTCTTTTGGTGTATGTTCTAGTTTTTCTACGGCTTCCTGATATTTATATTCAAAAAGTTCTAAAAAATCTTCACGTTCCCAGTCTTCAAGAGTTCTTACGTTTGTCTTATTTAATTTTGGCAAATCAATTTTCACAGCAGGATTATTGGTAATCATGCCTTTTTGAGAACTAACATATTTATAGAAAGTACGGAGAGAAGCAAGTTTCCGTTTTAAACCGACATTACCATTTCGGTAAACTTTTTCATCCAATTCATAACATTCTAACCATTTTAGATATTCCAGAATATCATCTTGGTCCAGATTATCTAAAATATTTAATGGTATACCAGCATGCTCTAACAGTGGAAGCTGTTATGAAATGGTATGCAAAAGAATTGGGATATGGAGAAGATGCAGAATACTGGGGAAATGTAGGACTTCTGCATGACATAGATTTTGGTTTATATCCAAAGGAACACTGCTTAAAAGCACCGGAATTATTGAAAGAAGCAGGTGTTTCAGAAGCTATGATTCACAGTATTGTATCACACGGTTACGGAATAACAATGGAATGTGGTATAACGATTGATGTGGCACCGGAGCATGAGATGGAAAAGGTGTTATTTAAAAAATGAAAGCAGGTACGGTTAAATCGCGTTTGTTTCGAGCCGGAAAGATATTACAGGAGCAGTGGGAGGAGTGAAAATGGATTTCAAAGAGTATAAAAATATAGTGGAGCAGTTTGTTCCGGAAAGAGAATTAGAGGAAATAGTCATACAGAAAATGAATCAAAAAAGAGTCGAAAAAACAGGAAAACAGATGGTAAAGTATGCAATAGCAGTATGTTGTTTACTAATAGTTGTACCATCGGCAGTTATTGCAAAAGAAACCATATTCTCTAGTCTAAAAGAAGATGAATTAGGACTTAGCTCTGTTTATGAAGGCAGTGGTGTAGTATCTGTACATGTGGAGAACCGGTCGGAGAAAGATTTGGAATTTGAGCCGCAGCCAAAACTGATACAATGGACTACAGGAGAAGAAGTGGAACGGATTTCGGAAACTGTTATTTTTGAAAATACAAGGTTTGCGGCGTATTCAGAGGGGGTAATGACAATTGATTTATCGCAGGCATATGATATAGCCGAGTTGGAAAAACCATTGTCGGAGGATTGGTATTATTTCATATTGACAAATGAAAATTTTCTTTTTGGACAGGACTGGATGTGTTCGGTGGATTTTGTTAAAACAGCGGATATTTAGGAACCGGAGTATGATAATGCAGTGTATATGGATGGAATTGCAATTCAAAATATAAAAGAAGAATTACAGTTTTATTTTGAAAGCCCATCTTGGGATACTAATGTACGAAGAGAATTAAATGCAGAATATGTAAAAGTATATGAAACATTATTGAAAGATTTTGAAGGAGAAGTAATTTCAGCAGTATCACCAATACTTCCAGATAATAAAATTTCTTCTGAAAAACCATATTTTCGTGTAAGAGAAACAGAATTTGAAGCGGGACATCAATGGACGACATGTGATATGAATTTTAAGCTGCTTGGAAGAGAGAATGAATATGCACTAAAGATATCGTTTGGCTTGCCTTTGACGAAATATGATGCACAGGCTGATATGCCGTTGTTTTATATTATGTCTTATATATATTCGGCGATTAAAAACTTCGCCTCATATATAGACCCTCCGGGGGATG
>CAYMHX010000395.1:0-1766 GCA_964390325.1 uncultured Roseburia sp.
TCTTATTTTTTAACTTTTGAAGACAAAGAACTTGAAAAGTATGGCATTGTACAAATAGATAAACTAAAAAATATGTATAATGAGTGGAAAAGAATATGCGATGAAGTTTATAACTATAGCTATAATTATGAAATAAAAAAACGAGATAATTTTTATAAAACTAAATACAACACAGTATATGCTGGTAATATAGATATTTTGCTTTTAGATCCATATAAATCGCCTAAAGCTGGAGAATATTATACGACACAGATGCATTTAAACATAATACAAGCACTTGGCGAAGGTGTTCTTGTTTCATCTGGGCAAGCAGGTGCTTATGGCTATCAACCACATTTTAAAAATGCATACATTTTAACTAATAAATCATATGTAACAGGTCAAAATATTGTAGGTCATTTTCAATACATAGGAACATACACATATACAACAGCCCTTGGAGTAAGAAATACGGTATGGAAATTTAAAGAAATTGCTCCCCCATCTGAGACCTTCTATTTTGTTTACAAGTAAATTATTTTTTAACTTTTAAAAACAGTTACAAAATGGAGCTTACTTAAAACTTCTATGTATTCCCCCTTCAAAGCCACAATTCCTTAAAACATTGATATATTCATCTTGCATTTTCTTTGTTTCAAAATCATTAAGATGAAATACCACGTATTTAGTATTAATTCGTCTAAATATTTCTCTCAAATATACTGTATCTACTTCTGAAAAAGAAAAACCAAATGAATATATCTCAAAGTTAACCTCTGTCGCGCTATTTTCAATTTTTTTGAAAAAATCAGTATTTTTGTCATATGCCCGATTAGTATCTTTTCTTAGAGAATATTCTAGTTGATTAAGTTCTGATTCTGCACCAAACCATTTACTTTGATAGTAATCAGTTCTATCTTCATCATTGCCATGTCCAAAGAAAATATCCTCATCTTGTGTCCCATGAATGTGACATACATTCTGTGCATTATATAATTTTTCTAAAGTCTTGGTATAATTGAAATTCAAAAACAAATCCTTTTCAGGAGATATTAGATCATAAAAATCAGGTATTAATATCTGCGAAACTTCTATAGCTCTAATCCAATCTTGGAAATAATCCTCAATTAGCCTCAGTGCACCACACAGGTTTCTTGCATTATCCTCATTACGATACATATTATCTCTAAAAGCATTCTCATAATCAGAGTTGTGCATTTCCGCCCAATCATCAAGAAATTCAGCATAATCAAGTTCACCCAAAGATTTTTCAACATCTTTCCATTGACTACCTTCTGTGTTGTCTAATGTTTTTATGATAGCAGCGGCTACAATAGTATCATCATATTTTTCCCCTCCGTCTGGCAAATCATGTGGAGTTGGAATATCATACCCAACAGTATTTATAAGATTTTCATCAACATTGTATTCTTCGATAAGATAATCTCTAAAATCTGAATAATGGGTTTTCATACCATGTGCTAAATCAAAACCATTACCAATAATGAATAATTTTGCCATATCTATATCACTTCTTTCACTATTTACTCAATTCGGTTGGAAAGTCTATTATATAGGAATAAATTTTATATATCAAATCATAATTATCTATTATTTCAAAAAATAAATATACTATTCCAAACCTAAAATTTCTCTTTCAATTTGGCGAATAAATTCAAGAGTTAATCCTTTTCTTTCTTTTTTCTGAGTTTGTTCCTGCAGAAGAGAGTCTGTATATTGTTTTACAAGCGGAATGTTTTTTAGAATATTTATTAGCGAATAAATTT
>CAYMHX010000396.1:0-1761 GCA_964390325.1 uncultured Roseburia sp.
CCTTTCGTTTTTCCTTTATTTTTTATTCCTGTCCTAATACAATCAGCATACCGCCTATAAATACAAAAAAATCCGAAATATTAAAAATAAGTTTCTGAAACCATTTTGGTCCAAATCTAAATTTAACATAGTCCACTACATGTCCTTTTGTATAACGGTCAAATAAATTACTAGAGCCGCCTCCAATCAAAAAAGCCAGTCCTATTTTCTGGATTTCTCCTTCTGGTTTTCTTACTAAACAAGAAAACCAGATACCGACACCTGCCAGCAGCACAGTTTGTATTTTTTTTAACAATTTCGGATGTGTTTCTAAGAAATTTAAGGCAGCACCTTTATTATAATACTTCTCAATCAAAAACCAGTTCCGAAATCCCGCTTTTTTCTTTCTTAACTGATAATTCTCATCAATATGTTTTTTAATGAAAAAATCCAGCAGAAAAATTCCTATCACGATAACAACATAAACCATATCTTATTCCTATCATCTGATGATTACGATACTATAAAAAAGCACAAATAATTGGTATTGTAACAATTGACGCCAATGTGCTTAATACAACACCTCTCGTACAATAAGCCGTATCTCCGCCCTTTTCCCTTGTCAACATTACAATGATACTTCCTACAGGCATTCCCAACTCAATAATAAAAATACCAAATATCATCATCTCTATTGCATTTGCTGTAACAAAACCTTTTAGTGCGAAAATTGCCGCTATTGGGAGTAAGACCATCCGCAGTAAAACAAATACATAGACACGCCAATCGGTAAATGTTTCTTTCATGTCTGCCTGTGCCATCGAAATTCCAATCATAATCATAGAAAGTGGTATCGTACTATTTCCCATATAATCACAAAATGTTGCCACAGGTGACGGTACTTCTATTCCAAAAGCAAAAATCACAACCGCAGTCAATGCCGCAATTACTCCGGGATTTAATAACTGTTTCCAAAATGTTTCTGTTTTATTTGGTTCCTTTTGGCTTAATACCTGTCTAACAATTTCATCCTCTGTCAGTTCACTTTTTCCCTCTTTATAAGCTATGAGAGTTTCCTGATAAGACTTTTGATAGGTTTGATTATCCCTTCCTGCCGCCTTTGCTAAATACATACCACAGGTATAGAGCATAAGATTGTATCCTAAAATATAAAAGGCTACATAAATCATTGCACTATCCCCATAAATACTTCTAATCACAGGAATTCCCATAAAACCAACATTAGAAAAAATCGTCATCAACTGATAAATACTCCGATGTTTTTTCGGAGAACGCACGATAATCGGCATGATACAACCTAAAAGCATCAATATAATAAAATACATCACAATAAATACCAAATTCCATGCAACATTATTTCCTGCTTTTGTACCACTTTGACCAAGTACGCCATTGATTACCAAAATCGGATTAAATATATTGACTACCATTTTCGACAAATGCCCTGCTGTTTCATCACTTACCCAGTCTTTTTTATAACAGAAAAATCCGACTGCCATCATTGCAAGCAGCACTAACATCTGTCCAAAAATAACTCCTATATTCATATTTTTTCCTCATTTTCTACCAAAATTTATTATCCACTTTTCAACAAAATTATTTGTAACTATTCAGAGCCAAGGCAATTTTCATAAAAAACAGGCATTCAGCTTGCTGAAAGGAATGTTTTTTTGAAAATTTCTTTGGCGAGAAGCCAACAGCAAAGCGAACTATATAGGCGGTGATTGAAAATCACGCCTGCGCCACACGCGGTCACGAAGT
>CAYMHX010000397.1:0-1760 GCA_964390325.1 uncultured Roseburia sp.
AGCTGCTGAGTGAACAGTAACGATTGATTTTTGCATGAAAATTTGCTTCGCAAAGTACGCAGCCAAACAGCAAGTGTTTGGCTGACGTGTGAAAAGTAAGCAAAAGTTTCAAAATAGTTGTAAACGGGTGTAATTTATAGTATATTTTTAAGATTATTTTTTATTTTCTCGGATAATTCGTCATATTTGCGTTGTTCTTCTTCTGTAAAATCTGCAAACTGCGCCTGTAAATAATTTTTTTCGGCAGTTTCCAAGTCTTTTAAAATTATATCTGCATCTTCTTGTAAAAGAATCGTAACCTGTTTTGGAGTTCGTGTTTTTTCAATTTTCAGCAGTTTTTTCTGAGCCAGCTTTTGAAGCAGAGCAGAATATATATGGGAAGACATGCCGATAGAATCTGCAAGCTCAGATGTTGTATTGGCAGTATGGATATGCTTCAGTCCCCACAAAACTTTTATATCATTTAGTTCTAATTCATTCCGAATGGCAACAGGTTCTAAATAATAATCAAGAAGCTTTCTGCTGCGGTAAAGGTCGGATAAAATATTATTCTCTTGAAGAATGGTTTGGTTTGCACTGCACCGTTCTTCACCTAATTTTTTCGTGTTTGGAAGCAGGGAAGGAAGTACCATGCTGTCACCGGCATAATCGACTAGAAAGCGGTAAACTTGCAAGCGTTTCTGCTCATAATCTTCATCGGAAAGTACTTCTTTATAAAAACTGTTATAATATTCAAATACCATCAGCTTCATTTTCACTGTTTTTGAGATACTCATACCCTGTGATACGAGAGAACCTTTTGTTTTTACATAGTAATATAAAGGAAGCTGTACGGCATAAAAGCGGTTGGCATGGCGGATATATTCCAAATTAAACATGAAATCTTCGCACCAGCTGATAGCAGAATTCATGCGTAAGTGGTGCTGTTCAATGATGTCTCTGCGGTAAAATTTGTTCCATAAGACTCCATAATAAAAATCTGCCGGATTTTCCATCATGTGAGAGGCATATTCTTCTTGTGTTAAAAGTCCTTCTTCATCAATGCTTCCTTTTTGTGAAACACGTTTATCAATGACACGGTAAAAATCACAGATGACCATATCTGCATTTGCGGTCTCTGCGGATTCTACAAAGGTTCTGGTGGCATTTGGAGTAATCCAGTCGTCTGCATCTAAAAATTGCAGATATTTGCCTTGTGCTAAATTAAGTGCTAAATTTCTGGTATCGGAGACACCGCTGTTTTCTTTATGTATGACGCGGATACGAGTATCGTTTTTTGCAAAGCTGTCACAAATCCTTCCGGATTCGTCCTTACTTCCATCGTCCATTAATAAAAGTTCAAAATTGATATATTCCTGTCCTAAAATACTTTCAATACATCTGCTGATGGTTTTTTCAGCATTGTAGACAGGAACGATAATGCTTACAAGTGGTTGCATATTACTGACTCCTTAAAGTAAATTTTTAATTATTCAAAATCAACATAATTTTTGTAAATGATATTCTGAATAGTTAGTTATATTTTAGCGATAAGAATCATTGATAACAATTAAGAATGTATAAAAATTTATGAAAATAAAATATATTTAAGTAAAATTTATAGAAGAAATACCCCATTTCTGAAAAAATGTTGATTATGCCTCATAATATAAAATACTGACAATAGAGATAAATTGTTTTGAAAATTATGTACGTTTAAATGCGAATATGATGGTATCGGCTCTGCACCAAAACAAACGCAAGACCAATTACCACATCCA
>CAYMHX010000398.1:0-1753 GCA_964390325.1 uncultured Roseburia sp.
AATTTGTCAATAAAAAACAGAAAATTTTTAAAATTTTCTGTTCAGACTGTCGACAAAGTCAAAAGTCGGCAGTCATTTTTTATGCGAATATTTCTGTAGGGGTCGGCGTCCTCGACGACCCAAAATAGTTGAAAAATATAGTGTTTTGATATAAAATATACATGTAAATTAAATAAGTAAATGAGGTAAAATAATGTTAAATAAGAGAGATAACATCGCAGTAAAAAACATAGAATTTGCGTGTGTAGAACAATTAGTTCCAAAAGACCATATATTAAGAGATATTGATAAAGCAATAGATTTTTCTTTTGTATATGATTTAGTAAAAGATTTGTATTCAGAAGAAAACGGAAGACCAAGTATAGATCCTGTTGTATTAATAAAAATGGAATTAATTCAATATCTGTTTGGTATTCCTTCTATGAGAAGAACAGCTGAAGAAATTAAAGTTAATTTAGCCTACAGATGGTTTTTAGGTTATGGATTAACAGAAGAAACTCCTCATTTTTCAGTAGTAAGTAAAAATTATTCAAGAAGATTTAAAGATACAGATATTTTTGAGAAAATATTTGAAAGAATATTGCAAGAAGCAATTGAATGTGGTTTTGTAAATACAGAAAGTGTATTCATAGATGGTACACATATAAAAGCAAATGCAAATAAAAAGAAAGTAGAAATTGAATACGTAAAAAAAGAAGCAAGAAATTACGAAGAACAATTAAGGGAAGAAATTAATATAGATAGATTATCACATGGAAAAAAAGAATTAAAAGAAAGTGATAAACAAGAAACAGCAAAAAGATATAAAAGTACAGTAGATGAAGACTGTGGAATGTTTCATAAAGGAGAACATGAAAGATGTTTAGCATATAGTGCAAATACAGCATGTGATAAAAATGGATTTGTATTAGGTACAAATGTAACAGCAGGAAATGTTCATGATAGTCAAAGCTTTGATGGTATATATGATAAAGTAACAGAAAAGTATGAAGATATAAAAAATGTAGTAATAGATGCAGGATATAAAACTCCAGCAATATGTAAGAAAGTAATAGATGATAATAGAAAACCAGTAACACCATATAAAAGACCAATGACAAAACAAGGATTTTTTAAAAAATACGAATATGTATATGATGAATATTATGATTGCATAATTTGTCCAAACAATAAAATATTAAGATATGTAACAACAAACAAAAATGGATATAGAGAATATGTAAGTAATCCTAATGAATGTAGGAATTGTCCATTTAAGAACCAATGTACAAAAAGCAAAGACAATATAAAGCAAGTACAAAGATATATATGGGATAAATATATAGAACAAGCAGAAGATATAAGACATACAGAAGGAATGAAAGCAGTATATGATAAGAGAAAAGAAACAATAGAAAGAGTATTTGCAGATGCAAAAGAAAAGCATGGAATGAGATATACAAGATACAGAGGACTAAAAAGAGTAACAAATCAAATCATGCTAATATTTGCATGCATGAATTTAAAGAAATTAGCAAAATGGAAAAGAAAGAATGGATATTTTCCACTTGTTTTGCAAAATATTTATCAAAAATTAATAATATTTTTAAAATTCGGGTCGTCGAGGACGCCGACCCCTACAATTTTTGCATAAAGAAAGACTGTCGATTTTTAAATTTGTCGACAGTCTGAAAAGAGCATTTTTAATGCTCTTTGTTAAACTCATTTTATTTTGTTAAGCTATCTTTTTCTAAATTCTTTAATTCTGTATTTA
>CAYMHX010000399.1:0-1743 GCA_964390325.1 uncultured Roseburia sp.
ACAGTATGCGTGTGGCAACAGGTGTATTAAATGAAATCGTAGCAGAAGCAGTTGCAATGCAGCAGCCGCCGTCTGATAAAGGAAAAAGACTTCGTATTTACTATGTCACTCAGGTTGCTGTAAAACCACCGACATTTGTAGTTTTTGTAAACGATAAAGAATTGATGCATTTTTCTTATACCCGTTATTTGGAAAACCGTATTCGTGAAACCTTTGGTTTTCGCGGAACAGCATTGAAATTTATTGTAAGAGAAAGAAAGGAAGATAAGAAATAAATGACAGTGATGGTTCGTTTTATTGCTTTGGCAATGGGTTATTTAATCGGAACTTTTCAGACGGGATATTTTTGTGGAAAGTTGCATGGAATTGATATTAGAGAGCATGGAAGCGGAAATGCAGGAGCTACAAATACACTTCGTACATTAGGAATGAAAGCAGGGGCAATTACATTTTTAGGAGATTGTTTAAAGGGTGTTCTTGCTGTATTTTTGGCAGTTTATTTTTTCGGCGGGTATTTTGACGGTGACCCAAGAGTTTTAGAGCTTTATGCAGGTCTTGGTGCTGTTTTAGGACATAATTTTCCGTTTTATTTGAAATTTAAAGGCGGAAAAGGAATTGCTTGTACAGCGGGAATTGTTTTTGCAGTCTGTCCACAGGTAGTTCCTGTATGTTTGACTACCTTTATTATTGTAATGTGGCTGACCAGATATGTGTCACTGGGGTCAATTTTAATGGCTGCTTTATTTATTGTGCAGGTTATTCAGTTTAATATGTTCGGAGTATTAGGAATCCCTTCCGAAAATATTTTAGAATATGATATTCTTGCAGCAGTATTTGGTCTTATGGCAATCTGGAGACATAAAGCAAATATTGGAAGACTTTTAGCAGGGACAGAAAGCAAAATTGGAGGAAAAAAGAAGAAGTAAATATATGGAAAGAGAAACAATTAAAATTAAATACCATTCAAAAGAAATTGAAAAATTAACATATATTGACGGAAAGAGTGATTGGATTGATTTACGTTCCGCAGAAGAAGTGAAATTAGAAAAAGGCGAATTTCATCTGATACGTCTTGGAGTATCCATGCAGTTGCCAAAGGGATATGAGGCTGTTGTTGTACCAAGAAGCTCTACCTATAAAAATTTTGGAATTATTCAGACGAACCATATGGGTGTGATAGATGAAAGTTATTGCGGCGACAATGATGAGTGGATGATGCCCGTTTTGGCAGTGCGTGATACGGTAATTCATGTGAACGACAGAATCTGCCAGTTCCGTATTCAAAAGCATCAGCCTCAAATTGTATTTGAAGAAGTAGAGATGTTTGGAAATGCAGACCGAGGAGGATTTGGTACTACAGGAAAACAATAGTTGAAATGACTGAAAACTTGCCAAAAAATCGTCGATTTAACGAAAAGGTATAAAAATAGAGAAAGCCACTGTAAAATCTGCCGATAAAAACTTTGTATTTTTGGTAAGGTCACATATGGTACTTTTGTCGGTTTTTGTGTATAGTAATGTATTATAAATCACAGTGATTATTCAGAACCAAGCTCGAAAATTTTCGATTTTCTCGCTGTGGCTTCTCGCCAAAGAAATTTTCAAAAATGCATTCATTTCAGCAAGCGGAATGCCTGCATTTTATAAAAATTGCCTTGTCTCTGAATAATTACAAATCATATAAAATTTATGGAGGAATATATCAATGGCAAGTTTATCATTAAAACACATTTACAAAAGATA
>CAYMHX010000400.1:0-1742 GCA_964390325.1 uncultured Roseburia sp.
AAGAACGTAAGAAATACGGTCTCAAAGCAGCTCGTCGTGCACCACAGTTCTCAAAACGTTAATCAGATATCGAGAGAAAATTATATACAAATTACAAACCCTTGGAAACTTTGTGTTTTCGAGGGTTTTTTGTGATTCCTAATATTAAAAAAATTTGTATTTCATAAAAATATAAGGTATATTTATTGTGAAATACTTATAGAAAGGATGACAGTTTATGGCAAAACAAACAAAAGGATTTTGTAAATATTGTGGAAAAGAGTATACCAAAAGTGGAATGTTAAAGCATTTGGTAGCGTGTAAAAAGAGAAAAGCGAGATTAGAAGAAGAAAAGATAAAAACGAAAAGTGGATATTTTCAGATAGTTATTTCTGGAAAATATAGCAAAGCTTATTGGTTAATAATAGAAATAAATGAAAATGTTACATTAAAAGAGTTGGACCAATTTATTCGTGATATTTGGGTAGAATGTTGTGGACACCTTAGTGCATTTGAGATAAATGGAGTACAGTATGAACGCTATCCAAGCAAAGATAGTTTTTGGGGGTCGCCGGCTAAAAATATGAATTATAGATTAAGAGATGTGGTTCAAGTAGGAGATACAATGCATTACGAATATGATTTTGGTTCAACTACAGAATTACTATTGAATATACATAGTTGTCGTATAGGAGAAAAAAAGGGCGAGAATCTTGTAATTTTGTCACGAAACAATCCGCCTGAAATTCTTTGTAGTCAATGTGAAACAAACAAAGCACAGTGGATAAATCCACAAGGTTTTTGGGGAGGAAATCCATTTTGGTGTGAAGACTGTTACAAAAAAAATGTGCTTGAAGATGAAGAAATAAACGATGAGGATGAATTTTGGGAAGAATATGAAATTGCAGAATTTTTTTTAGAGGTATGTAATTCTCCGAGAATGGGAGTTTGTGGTTATGAAGGAAGCAGTATCTATCCTGATTGCTTTGAACCGGATGAAAAATAAAAAGGTTACTGTTCACAGAGCTATCCGACATTTACTGTCGGATAGCGAAATAGCATGATTCAGGTGTGAATACTGTCCGATGGACAGCTTAGACTCCTTTTGCGTAGCAAAACTTTAAATGAGTCTGCGAATCGTTGCTGGTCATGGAGTGAACAGTAACCAGTGATTGGCGTGTGTATGAAATGTAACATAAAAAATACTTGAATAAGAAGAAAAATATGATAGAATAGAGAAGTACGAAAAAATCACTTATGATATAAAAGAAATCTTTTGGAATGCAGTCTAAGTGCATTCCTGTTAAAATTGTCAAAAAATTCTAACTTTTCTATTGACTTTCCACCAGAAATTGTGATATTATATAGAATGCACTATTATTGTGCTTTCCGTTTGCTCTATTTGAAAAATTATTGTGGGAAAGAAATATTCTCATACATTATCTTATGGTTTTGCGAGATTTTATATAAATTTTTTAGAGTAAACTTATTTTGGAACAGAAGTTATTTAAAATATAAGATTACTTCTGTTAAAATATATAGGAAATATGTAACTATTCAGAGTTGGTCAAAATATTTACTGTTTTGACCAAAAGAAAGTGATTCAGGGATAAACCGTTAAAAACGGTTGCAAATTTTATCAGCGAAGCTGATTTTTAATGAATTTGCGAATGGTAACTATGAGGGGACTGAATGGTTACGGAAATATAAAAAACGAGAGGTGAAACGTCAATGGAGAAAAACAGAATACGTCCGGTCAAAAC
>CAYMHX010000401.1:0-1720 GCA_964390325.1 uncultured Roseburia sp.
GAGACTGCTGAAAAAGTACACAAAAATAGTTAGTGAATTAAGTTTCGCTAACTATTTTTTGTGAAAAGAATCTCTTTTTATAAAAAACAATGAAAATGTGAGTGTTTATTTCACACTTCCTTGTTGCTTTTCTTCTTTTAATTTAATTATTCTTTTCATATTGACCAAAAAGAGCGCAGTCGCCCCTTGGATTGTTATACCAACTTTTCCAGTTGCATTCGCTTCATCATAACCAAAATTACTTTTTAATTCCGCATTTTTAGCTTCTATCTTATATCTTTCAGAATATAATTCTTTAAACTCATCTGTTTCCATATAATCCATATGTTTTATATGTATATTATCTTTTATTGTTACATTATATGTTTTTGTTTTAGAACCTTCTTTGTAGCAACCTTCTTTAAATTTGCAATGTTTACACTTTTCTATGTCAAAATAATATGTTTCTACTTTATTTAATCTTCCTATTGTTCTATCTGTTCTTCCTTGCTTTGCTTTTCTTATTGCCATATGTCCTGCTGTACATACATACATTCCTGCATCTTTATTATATTCAAATTCACTATGTCTTTGACCATTTCCATGTGTTATACATTTGCTTAATTTACTCGCTAATTTTATATTATTTTCTTCACAATACTCTATATTTTCTTTTTCTGAATATGCTCCATCTCCGATTACTGCTTCAACTTCTATTCCATTTGCTTGAGTTTTCTCTACTAACTTTTGTAATTCTTTTCCATCATGTTTTTCTCCACTTGTTATTGTTGCTGCTGTTATTATTCTTTCTGATGTCATTGCTATATGTGTTTTATATCCAAAAAATGATGTATCTGCTGTTTTATGTCCTATTCTTGCATCTCTATCTTTTGAATATTCTATTTCATATTCTGTATCCATCATTGTTTCTTCCAAATAATTTATTTGTTCATTTATTGATGGTAATACTGTATATCTTCCATCTTCTTTTACTATTTTTATTAATTCTTTTGTATATTCTATTTGGTCTTCTAACAAACCTGTTGCTTCTCTTTTTTTAGGCATTTTTTCGTGCATTGTTTCATCTATTTTATATATTGATTTTCTCAATTCTTTCGCTTGTCTTATTAATTCGTCTCTTGCTGATATATGTTGAAATCTTGCATTTGTATGTGTTGAGTCTTGTATTATTTTATTTTTTACTTCTATTAATCCTTCTGCTATTGCTATCTCTACTGTTTTCCCAATTAATTTATCCATTAAATTTGTTGATGTTTCTTCTTCGTTTTCTTTATTACTTAGTCTTTCCCTTCTAAATACTGTTAACAAACTTGGATCTATTAACTCTGTTTCTTCCGGTGTATATCCTAAAAAATATTTAAATAACATATCTGTTTTTGTTCTTTCTACTAAGCCTCTATCTGATAATTTGTAATATCCTTTTAATAATAAATATTTGAACATTCTAACAACATCTTCTGCTTTTCTTCCCATTGTTGAAGAATATTTTTCTTTTAATTCTTCATATACAAATGAAAAATCTACCATTTCACTTAGTTGTCTCCAAAAATTATTTTTATCTATTAATATTTCATAAAGATTTGTATAGTTACTTAAATTTATTGTTGTTTGATTTGTTTCTATTAACATTGTTACATCAACCCTTTCGACAATATTATATTATATATTCTTCAAGATAAAAAGAAAAAGCACACATTTTGTGTACTTTTTCAGCAGTCTC
>CAYMHX010000402.1:0-1719 GCA_964390325.1 uncultured Roseburia sp.
CAAAGCAAAAATCAACCCCTGAATCATGTTCTTACGCAGCCAAACAGCAAGTGTTAGATAGCTCTGTGAACAGTAACCTTTCCATCCTCTAATACAATTATCTTATTTATCTGTTTTCTGGCTTGTTTTTTTAGTGCTTCTTCTATAATCTCACCTTCTAATAATTCTTTTTTTATCTTCTCCATCCGTTCGTTTTGTTTTTCCTTATCTGGTTTTTCCTTTTTTAATTTTGTTAATTTTTTATCAATTTCTTCCAATTCTTTATTTTTTACCTCATTATAACTTTGAAAATCCTTATCACAAATTACATCATTGATTAATTTTTCCATTAATCTGTCTTTTTCTCTTTTTACCTTCTCTTTTTTCTTTTCCAATTGTTTTTGTTCTCTTTCGCTTCCATCATTCTCAACTGCCTTTTTTACTATTTTAAAAACTTCTTCTACAATCGCCTCTTTCTCTGAAAGTATCTCCCTTATCTGTTTTTCAGAAACTTTATCCATTTCCTCATAAAGCCATTCTTCACCAATTACTCTATTATTGCATCCGCTTCCATCTGCTTTTTTCCTCCCAAAAGCGAGATACTCACTGCACTTCCACTGTGGTTTTTTTTCTCCATTTTTTGTCTGATAACCTGAACGATAATATTTCTTCCCACATACACCACAAATTATCTTCCCCGATAGTTTATATCTTCCTGTATGTACTGCTCTTTTCTTTTTCCTGTCATAGCTTTCTGCTCTTTTTTCTAGTATTTTTATTACTTTTTCATAATATTCCTTACTAATAATGGCAGGCAATGCCTCCTCCATCACAATCCAGTCTTCTTTTGGCATTTCTATCCATTTTTTACTATCAAAATCAAATTCTCTTTTATGTAAGATAACGGTTCCATAGGCTCTTTCTGAACGCAGCATTTTTCTCCAATGTGCTTCTGTAATTCTTCCACCTCCCTTTCCTCTCGCCCCTTTTTCTGCTAAAATCCTTGCAATTGTCCGAAATCCACATCCATTTTCCGCCAACTCATACGCCATTCTATAATAGGCTGCTTCTTCTTCATTGATAACAAATTCATCTTTTCCAATTTTATCCCACCCAAACATTTCCCTTGTAATATTTAATCCACTTTTCTTTTCCTGCCTTCTTTTGTGTGCATTTTTGATTTTCTTACTAAGCTCCCTGCTAAAATCTTCTGCCAAAATAGCCTTAATCCCTGTAAGTAAGCTATCTTCCGGTGTATAAAATTTATTTTCTAAATAAATATATAATTTCACACCATTTTTTGTAATACAGTCTAAAAATAAATACCAATCCTTTGTATTTCTGGCAAGACGGTCAATGGATTTTATTACAATAATCGTAAATTTCTTTGCTTCAATATCTTCTAACATTCTTTGGTATTCACTTCTTCGTTTCACAGAAGTCCCTGACTGGCTTTCAATATACTGCTCCACCACTTTCCAATCCAAATGCTTACTGACAAGTTCTAAGCTTTCTGTTGCTTGTATCTCTAAAGCATTCATCTGTGCTTCCTCCTCCGTACTACAGCGATTATAAATTCCTACATATTCCATTTTTTAAAAAAAATCCTTTCTAATTGTAACTATCTGCTTAAATATATGTCATTCTTTTTTCATAAATTCGCTATTTAGCTCATTAAATAAATATAAGGAAACAGCCGAAGAACCCTATCTTTTTATTTTTGCAGTTGTCCGTATGTAA
>CAYMHX010000403.1:0-1706 GCA_964390325.1 uncultured Roseburia sp.
CAGCATCAAAAGGTAAAATCCATAATTTATCTGCTAAAAGATGATAGCCTTTCCTGTTCTATGTTTTCCACACATTTCTGATTATACACGCTATTTATCCACACCCTATAGGCATACTTTTCCTCTATAATACTGCTTTCTATTCTATTCTTTTCTCTTGTCATATCTGGGCATCACCTTCTTTCATGTCTCTTCTTTACGTTACTCTTCTTATCTGCATTTTTCCAAAAACTAAATCTTCTACTTCCAGTTTCTGTTTCCGCAGGCTTTCCAATAGCTCCTCTGATATTTTCTTGATGGTGTATTTTAATTCCTTTATCCCCCGCTCACCATTTTCATACATCTGCATCAGGATATCTGCTATCTGCGTAATCAGATAATGATTTTTCATGGCATTGTAATCTAGACTGTTGGCATGTGTTATCATATATCTGTGATTTTTCTGAATATTGAATCCTTCATTCTCTATTAACCATCTTTTTCTTCCTGTTTCTACCATTTCTTCCACATCATTTTCACTTATTTCCATGCTGCTCAACCACATAAAATTCTGGTATAACTTTCCAGCCCTCTCTATCTTCAATTCCAGCACATGGATCGGATTCTTTTTATACTCTATTCCGTTTACCCATCGTATTTGCAGTTTCTGCTTCAAATTTGGTTTCCTACGGTAGATTTCTTCTTTTTCAAGCAGTTTTTCTCCCATTTCACCCATTTCTACGATTTCACGATATTCCTCCATAATACTCGGAATACTTCCTTCTTTATAACGGATTAGAAAGTCCCATTTGTTCTTTCGGCATATCTGAAACACTCTGTCATTTGCATATAGGCTGTCTGCCAACAAACATATCGGCAATCTTGGGTATTCTCTTTTTACTGTTTCTGCCAAACGTTTAAAAGATGTCAGTTCGCAGTCCTGCTTACTTGCATTTGCTTTGGGATTTTCTATAAATTCTGTTGCCAGACTTATTATCATATCATCTCCAAGTACCAGTTTTGCCTCCAAAACCTGGTGATAGTAGATTGTCTTTTCCTCAGGGGTTCCCTTGTTGATTGTTTTGGTCAGACAATGCTCGCAATGCCTCTCTTTAAAGCTAAACAGCTGTGTCGCATCTACGATTACAAGCCATTTTTCTCCAAGAAATTTCCCATATTCAAAACTTCTTTTCCGAATGATTCCATATACCATTTTTTTCCGGACTTTTTCCAACTCTTTATTATCAAGTCTGCTTAAGCATTCATTAATCGTTACATAATGCGGCAGATAATCTTTTTCGTCCAACCCAAGTACGCGATAGATATTTTGAACGCAGGTATCTTCATTAAAAGCCTCGTTCATTTCCTGCATAGATTCTATAGAACAGACATTTTTTAATATCATCACAAAAATGATAACTTCTATTTCATACGTTATATAGCTCTGATTTCTTTCGTCCATTATATTTTTAATATCATCTATCAAATCTGGAAAATAATGTGCCTGTATCTTCAAAAATTCTCTTATTGCATTCCTTATTTGATTCTTGAGTGCTCGTTTCTCTGCTCTTGTCATATAGGCTCCTTTGCGAAAAAGTTTTTTCTTTTATTTTACAATTTAACAAAGGATGTGCCTATATTTATTGCGAAAAATTTTTACCTTTCACAGCTGGACTGTCCTCGATTTTGGGTAGGAAAAGTAAACACTTTATTCTGGCAACATCATA
>CAYMHX010000404.1:0-1704 GCA_964390325.1 uncultured Roseburia sp.
CTCATAAACAGTAACGATTCGCAGGCTCATTTAAAGTTTTGCTTCGCAAAAGGAGACTGCTCACACCTGAATCATGTTCTTACGCAGCAAATCAGCAAGTGATTAGCTGCTGTGTGAACAGTAACTCATTTCCTCATGGATTTCTTTTACCTTTTCAAGTGGCAGACCTATTTTTTCGGCTATCACTTCATCTGACAATAAACCAATTAAATTTTTAGCATTTTGAAGTTTCGTTTTCTCTATTCCTTGTGCCATTCCTTGTGCCATTGCTTTTTCTTTCATACCTTCACTTAAATTACACATCATAGACACCTCTCTTTCTAATTTCTGCGTCATTTGTATCCTAAAATCTTCCTCTAATATCTTCTTCTTTTCTTGTACCTTTTTCTCCCCTGACAATAATACTTCCAACAATTTTAATACACCCTTATAGTTCTCATCTTCCTCACTTCCGAGAAATACCATGACTGCTGTCATAATGTCATAATTTGCTTTTTTCTCTTTTACATTTCCGATTAAATTTTCTTCAGCAATAGAATATCGCGTGATACTGTTTCTCCATTTTTGGGGTGGATTCGGACAAACCCAAATCGAATAGACTTTTTTTATCTTCTCATAATGAGAGTCTGTAAATTCTACTCCGTACTGTGAAGAAATCATTCTACTGCAATAATAAAGTCCTCTTTTCACTAAAGGATAGCCTGGATAAAAATTATTCTGTGCCTCCACATTTATAATTAACCGAATATACTCCTTTGATACTGGTACAATTGCTAAAAAACGAATATCGTAAGTAATTGTCCCTTCCGTTACGCTCCTGTCTTCTGTATTCTCTCCATGTATCAGTGTTGTATTCGTTTCGTCCGGTGCAACTGCCACTTCTGCTATCTGTGGTATACCTTCAATGTATTTTTCCGCAATTTCATTTACATCAAACTCTCTATATTCCTCCAAACAGCTTCTCATTATCCATGCAAGAATAATTTTCTCAGAAAGCAGCTTTTTACAAGCAGCATCGTATCTTGCACCTTCGTCTGCAATCTTTATATTCTTAGCAATTGTTGTTTCTATATCCATTCCATCTATCCCCTTTTATAATATTATCATAGCATTATTTTAGAATTTGTTGCAACTGTTTTCTATACATTTATAAACGTTGTTACTATTCACTCCGTTACCAGTAACGATTGATTTTTGCCTGAAAATTTACTACGCAACAAATTTCCTTTACAACAGAAAGCAACTCTTGAATCACATTCTTTCTCTATCTGACAGTAAATGTCAGATAGCTCTATGAAAAGTAACTAATTTTTTTGTACAGCTCTTATTCATATATATTTTTTGATAAGCAATTATTGTTTCTTTTTTATTAAGAATAATTAGTTTTTTCAATAGTAAACAGAAAAAACACAAAACATTAAAGACAATTGCTGAATTTTGGGACTATCCGATTGATAAAATTCTAACGATACAGCAAGAAATGCTTCAAAACGTATCATTCGTTTTATTTATTACTTACAAAATTTTAGGGTATATCAAATTATGATATACCCTAAAAAATAATCGTTATTCTTTTTATAATAACGCCAACTCAATTAATTTTTCTACTCTATTTTTATAATCAAACTCTTTTGATACCTTTTCAAATGCATTATGCGCCATTTCTTTTCGTTCTTTTTCATGCGAAAGATAATAATGCGTTTT
>CAYMHX010000405.1:0-1689 GCA_964390325.1 uncultured Roseburia sp.
GCTATTTCGCTATCCGACAGTAAATGTCTGATAGCTCTGTGAACAGTAACTTTTACAGTTGCATTCTACAATCATCTTTTTACTGCCGAATAATATTCATTCTAAAGTATTATATTTTTTACTACGGATTACATTTTCCACAAGCTTCATATCCCTGTGAAATCAAATCCTGTCTGCTTCCTGTATATTCTTGTTTATTTTCTGCTTTCATCTTACTCACGCTGGAACAACTTGGAAGGTGGAACTTCTTTCCACTGGTATTTAATACAAATACATCGCTTCCTTCTTCTACTGCACTTTCCCCTGCCAATGTGCTTTCCCCTGTTGCATAATCAATCACAATTCCCGGCTGAACATTGTATACATATACATTAAAGCAAATGCCTTCTCCATTATCTTCTACTGACCACGCCTCCATCTGTACACCACTTGCCACTAAATCATTTCCTTCATAAAAAGGTGTCACACGATAAAGTACATGATTTTGGGTTTCTTTTACATAGTCAGCAACCATATTTTCAAATGGCAGCATTCCGTCTACGTTAAAATATCTTGTTCCCGTAATTAAATTGCCTTTATTTGCATTTTCACCTGTGAGCTGAAATCCGATTAAATGACAACGATTGTAAAGGTACTTTCCCTCTACATTATCATATTTCACAGACTGCCAGCCTGTTGGCTTTACATGTCCGATTTCACCCCTGTCCTCGGTAGGCATAATATCCACACCTACATTTGCATAAGCCACACCACATCTTCCTAATGAGTCTAAATCGCTGTAGGTTTCAAAAGACTCTTTGGTATAGTCTGCTTCAGTAAATGAAGGTATATTATTATTAATTACCACATAGGCACTGCCTGTATACTCTGGTATTGCTTCTATTGAAACACTTTCTCCTGCATTCTGCCCTGCTTCATTTTGTCCTGTCTGTTCTACAGACTGCTCTACTCTGTTCTCGTTTATCGTTTCTGCAATCTGCTCAGTATCCATCTGAAAATATCCACTGATTGCTACAATTAACGATACAATAACTCCTATGATTGTAATTCTTCCTTTTTTCATCTTAATAGTCATCCCTTTCTATGTATCAATTTTTTAACACATTTCTTTTTTCCGATAAATTTCTTTTCCAATACACTCATGCGAATTTCCCACCATTTCCTCCGATACGGTCAATTCCCATTCCTCCGTTGTCAAGTCCACATCAAAGCGAAAATCCGCAGGATAAGCTCTTTTCCAACGATAGACAATCAGTTCTTCTACATCAAAAATATGATTTCCAATCGTTAAATTTTCTACAAACACATAATCATCCTTTCCTGCCTGTAACAGACACTCCTCATCCACAAGAAGCCTTTCCTTTTCTTCTTCTAAAAACTGTTTTGCCGTATAGCTGTTGACATATAACTTCTTTTCACCAAGCATCCGTAACATATCTTCTCTTATAACACGGTCAGAGCTTTGCCTTCGTTTATTAAACATCATACCGCCTGCTTCATCCAAACAAACAAAAATCTTCATCAAAAATTCCTCCCCTTTTTCGTTACTTCCCTATTATAATACAAAACTCACACAAAGAAAAATAAAATCTGTAATTATTACTTGGTTAATCTGCGAATCGTTACTGTTCACTCGTGACCGGTAACTTATTGATTTCTGCATGCAAATTCGCTTCGCGAAGCAGAAAT
>CAYMHX010000406.1:0-1681 GCA_964390325.1 uncultured Roseburia sp.
AAATCCGCCCTGTTCATATTTTCCTCTAAGCATAAGACCATAACGCCGTTTCTGACACAGCATAACCGTACCATCTAACAGCCAGTCGCCATTGAATACATAGCAACACCAAAAGGAAACAGCAAGTTTATATTCTATGCTTCTTAATTTTATCTGTTCCAGATTTCTATTATCAAAAAATCCCTCATAATGTATTGCATATATTAGACCAACCCCGGCAGGCTTAACAGCAAGTGTTCTTTCTTTTGTCGGGTCCTCTATATCAAGACTATATGACGGCATTTTCAAAAAAATAGTTGCCGGATATTCCGGACGTTCTTCATAACGAATCTGTGGATGATTTTCCCATAACAATGACAGACCGTCCATCAAATCATAATAAGTACACTCATTTGTATTGACCAGATTCTTATATCTGAGATACCTTCGATACCGTTCATCTGACATTACCGGCTCTGTTACATTTATCCCTGCCAGTTCGCCGGCTTCTTTTCTGCTTAAAGGAATAATCGTTCCAACATAATCAAGGTTCGTTCCCTCTGCGGTATCAATGTCAAGCTTTGTCCTCATATCATCGAATACCTGCTGTAACTCCTGCATCTGCCTTGCAAATGCTTTTATCAGGATTTCAATATTCTTTTTTCCAAGAAACTGTTGCGGTATATCCTTAAGCCATTCTTCAAGAATCTGCATGGAACATCACCTCTATCCTTGTTTCGCTGATTAATACTTTCTGTCTGGTATCTGCCATCACATTTTTCCGCTTATATTCTTCTGTTCTCGGCACATAAAGACTGTCATTGGAATAAGCAGTATAAATATCAATAAATGTAATTCCTGCAACAGCAGCATAAATGCCATCATTTAACAACTGTGTAAGAAGACTGGTACCTGAAACCATCTGTCCTCCATCTTCCAGCAGAGATTGTACGGTCAGCTGCACATAATTTACTGGTAATTTGGAAGCATCTCCATAAAGCACCACTTTCAGCCATGTATACAAATATTCAGGACGGTTAAACCGAATTGGAATAGCATCTCCATATACTCCAGGAACATTTACCTCAACACTTCCGAATGTCTGTATTCCTCCTGCTTTTCTTTTCAGAATCGCTTGAGCAATTTCCATGTTATCTCCACCTTCCACAATAATTTCTATACTATGCGGTGGCATTCCTCTTTCATTTACTGTATTTCTGTCATTTTCATAACCACAGGCTGACTCTACATCTGATACATTATTCAGCAATTCCGAAATAATACTGTCAATCATGGTATTGGAACGCAGAGCCGATTTTGCAATATAAGACTGCCTGAGTTCTATATCTGTTTCCCTCTTTCTTCCGTAAACTGGTTCAAGCAGATTCGTTACGGAAAAAAATCCTGTAATATTATTTACCATTTTCGTAACAATACCTGATGGTATAGTAATTCTCCCATATTCTTCCGTCACAAAATTTGCTATGGTTGTAACACTTGCTGTTGTAAGATTATCAGACAATACCAAAACATTTTTTCTGCTTTTTACAGTATCCGTAATTTTCAACACATTTTCCGTAATTTCCACTGCATACTCTGTATTGACAACAGCCTTTTTTAGTCCTTCTAAAATTTCTTCCTCTGACCTTCCATCACTGGAATAACTGTACTGTTCTCCATTAATAATAATGCTATATACTCC
>CAYMHX010000407.1:0-1678 GCA_964390325.1 uncultured Roseburia sp.
ATAAATCAAGGGATTGGAGATAAAAATAAACGGATGTTACTTCAAAAGAGTGGAGTGTAATTGAATGGTGATAAAAAGCTAAAAAATTTCGGATTTTTGCTTGATTTTATATCTTTGTCATTATATCCTAATAATTGGGGAGTTATGTTTTTTATTTATTAAAAATAGGGAGGTATTTTTCTATGAGTAATAAAAAAAGAGTTATTTTAATGGTTTTAGATAGTGTAGGAATTGGAGAAATGCCGGATGCAGCAGAATATGGAGATGCAGGAAGTAATACCTTAAAGGCAGCATCTACCAGTCCATATTTTTCCATGCCGAATATGAGAAAATTGGGATATTTTAATATTGATGGTGTAGACATTGGGGAAAAAGAAGCAAATCCGACAGGTTCTTTTGCTCGCATGACAGAGGTATCAAAGGGGAAAGATACTACTATCGGACACTGGGAAATTGCAGGTATTATTTCGCCGACACCATTACCAACCTATCCGAATGGATTCCCACAGGAAGTTTTAGCGGAATTTTCTAAACGCACAGGCAGGGGTGTGATTTGTAATCTGCCATATTCAGGAACGGATGTTATTCGCGATTATGGGGAAGAACACATGAAAACAGGAGATTTGATTGTGTATACTTCTGCCGATTCCGTATTCCAGATTGCAACACATGAAGAAATTGTACCAATTGAAACGTTATATAAGTATTGCGAGATTGCAAGGGAAATGTTACAAGGGGAACATGGCGTAGGCCGTGTCATTGCAAGACCGTTTATCGGAGAGCCTGGAAATTTCAGCCGTACCAGTCGCCGTCATGATTATTCGCTTCAGCCCCCAAAGACAACCATGCTTGACGTATTAAGCAAAAAAGGGTATGATGTATGGTCTGTTGGCAAGATTATTGACATTTTTGCAGAAAAAGGAATTACCGAATATGTGCGTACAGCGAATAACGAAGAAGGCATTAATCAAACAATTTCGCTGATGAAGAAAGATTTTAATGGACTTATGTTCGTAAATTTGGTAGATTATGATATGTTGTATGGTCATAGGAATGATGTAGATGGTTATGCAAAGGCACTGACTTATTTTGATGAACGTCTGCCTGAAATTTTAGCAGAACTTCGGGAAGATGATATACTTATGATTACAGCAGACCATGGTTGCGACCCGATTACACCATCGACAGACCATTCAAGAGAGTATACACCGCTTCTTATGGTTGGAAAGCCGATTGAAGCAGGCGTAAACTATGGTACAAGAGAAAGTTTTGCTGATATTTCAGCGACCATTTTAAATTATTTTGGAATTACAAAAGAAAATACGGCTGATTTTCCTGCTGGTGAATCTTTAATTTCGTTTTAAATTGTTATAACTATTGTTGAATAAATATTAAAAATGCACAAAAATAGTACAAATTTGTCTACTGTACAAAGACATTTCTTGATTTTTATAAATAATTGTCTTTCTTACAAAGATAAAATTGTGCAATATGTCAGATTTGTTCAATCGTAGGTTATAATTAAAAAGGATATGAAAATAGATATATCAAAATAGATATATCAAAAAAGCAGATGGGAAATGAAAGTTGTGCGAAAAGAACATGGAAAGGTTTGGTATTAACATTGGCAGATTTAAGAAAAGAAATTGAAAAACGTCGTACCTTTGCGATTATTTCC
>CAYMHX010000408.1:0-1663 GCA_964390325.1 uncultured Roseburia sp.
TTATAAAATCCGTGAGGACGGACGAATTTTAAGCAGAGCTGCTTATGTGGTTATGAGAGTTATCATTGACGGATACAAAGATATTACTTGCAGGTTTTACTATAATTATATAGGCGGTGATTGAAAATCACGCCTGCGCCACACGCGGTCACGAAGTGACAAATTCCTTATACGCGTGTGTGTGCATCCCCCGGAGGGTCTATATATGAGGCGAAGTTTTTAATCGCCGAATATATAGAAATAAAGTTCGACATAGATTCGACGCTATAAATCGACAGAAAATCTTACATATCTAATTCAAATCAAAAGGTCTTATTTATTCAAAGACACAAAAAAATTTACAGCCTCAACCGGTTTTTCCAGAAGAAAGGTTATTGCTTGAAATTCTTTTGGATAAAGAACCAAACGAGTTTGTGGAAAAGTCTGTTTGGTCAGTGAATAGTAGATATTATATTGACGGAAAGAGTGTTTCTCTTCCAAGCAGTTTATTTCAATCTGCAGATGTAATACGGGAGAAGCGAGGGTTTGTCTAAAAAAGTGTGTAATTAAATTGTCTGATAATTTTCGTTTTTCCTACTTGAGCAACATAGTTCAAATGCCAGAAAGGCTGTCAAGGTAAGGGTTTATGGCTTGACTGACTATTCTGACATTTGGTAAAATTTGGACTGCAGGTTAAAGGAATTTACACAGTTTAAATTACATTCTCTAATAAATTACAACCGCTTCTGTGTCTAGAATGTTCTATCTGACAGATATTTTTCAAAAAATCATTGACAGATTCTATGACTGCCCGTTTTCTTAATAAAATTCGGTCACATAGTGTCATGAGCTTATGATTTTTGGCATTCTTTTTCTGTTTTGTAATTAGTTCCATACCATTTTCCAAAAGTTCTTCCATTAATTTTTGTGCGATATATCCCTTATCGGTAAAGATTTTTCCATAGACATTTTTTGTTAGTTGACTAATAACTTCTCTATTTCGGTCATCTACATTTCCAGGTGTTAGGTAAAAATTTAAGATTTCACCACATGCATTAATTGTCAAATGGAGTTTGAAACCATAAAACCAGCCTGTAGAACTTTTTCCTCTCTGTGAGATTCCTTGCAAAACTTTATGTTGTTGTATTCTATGGCTGTCGCATACATCAAGTGTGGTAGAATCCATAAAAGAGATACCGTTGCAAACACCTTTTCCATGAATCTGCATAAATAAGGTCAGGGGCATTGCTGCATAAGGCATAAGTTCTACAAAACGGTTATAACTGACCAATTTAGGAAAAAATTTTTTATATTCTTTTATAACTAATTTGGTATAAAACCACTTAAAGTTACGATAACCTGACAGATGAAATATCCTACAAATCGTCATAATTTCACTCATAGAAAGTGAACGTGATGGTTCTAATCGAATCTTTTTTCTTTCATCTGGAAGCATAGAGTGGTTACTGTTCACTCCGTTGCCAGTAACGATTGATTTTTGTATGAAAATTTGCTTCGCAAAGCAAAAATCAACTCCTGAATCATATTTTCCCCACGTCAATCAGCAAGTGATTGGCGTGGGTGTGAAATGTAACATAGAGTGTTCAAAATAGGAATTTAATTCCTTACAAAAGTTGTCAAGTTCGCAAAAAATTGATATGATTAATTCGTCCATAAATGTATT
>CAYMHX010000409.1:0-1653 GCA_964390325.1 uncultured Roseburia sp.
AAGTGATTTTTAATGGATTTTTGCATCGTAACTATGAAGGTACTGAATAGTTACGGATAATGTTAGGTATTTAACGAATAGCTAAAAAATGAAAAAGAAGGAGGATTTATGGATTATTCAAAAAAAATACCACAATATGTGGATACGGATATTATATTAACAAAAAAACAAAATAAGCAGTTAAAAAAGTTGGTAAAATATGTAAAAGAAAAAAGTCCAAGACTGGCTAAATTATATCAGGGAATTGGTGATGATTTTACTCTCAGGGACTTACCGATTACTACAAAAGAAATGATTATGAAGGATTATGACAACTGGATTACAACTTCTGATTTTACTTTAAAAGATTTGAAAGCATTTGTTGAAGATTTGAATCTGGCGGGAGAATTGTATCAGGGGAAATATTCTGTATGTGAAACATCCGGAAGCACCGGATATCCTTTTTATATGGTATACAATCGCCGAGAAAGTGCAAAGATGGTTTCTACAATGAATGAGACCATAAGATATAAGTTTGCTCTTCACAGACCAGCATGTCTTTTATATCCTTCTGATAAACATATGATTTCTATATGTACTACGAAACACAGTCTCAGGAAGTATCCTGCGATGAAAAAATCGTTGATTTTAAAAGACAGTACTCTTCCTATAGAGGAAATAGTGGAAGTTTTAAATAAAATTCAACCAAAAATACTTTGTACTTATGTAAGTACAGTAGAGATGCTGGCGAAGGAACAGATAAATAGAAATCTGCATCTGAATTTAAAAGAAATTATCGTAAGTGGAGAAACATTGTCACGGAAAACACGTGAGTATGTTGAAGAAGCATTTCAGTGTAAGATGCGTTCTTTGTATGCTTCTACGGAAACTAGTGGCATCGCTACCGATTGTGACTATAACCATATGCATTTACATAATGACAGTCTGATTGTGGAACCGGTAGATGAAAATTATAATCCGGTACCGGTTGGCAAGAAAGCACATAAGATTTTAGTGACTTCTCTTTATGAAAGAACAGTTCCATTGATTCGTTATGAAATCAGCGATAAAGTAACGATACATAATACCCCATGTCCATGTGGAAATAAAGCACCCTGGGTGGAAGTAGAGGGCAGGAGTGTAGAATCTCCATTTATTTTTAAAAACGAAAGAGGTGAAGTGTCAGTCTCCACGTTTCTGTTGTATGTACAAACCATGGGACTGCCAAACGTGAGAAAAATCCAGCTTGTTCTGCATGGATATGATAAGTTGGAGTGCCGTGTTGATTTTATTAAAAATTCAGGTGAGCAGGAAACCTTTGAGAAAATTAAGAAAATTTTAACAGATAATCTGATGAAATATAAGGTTCAAAATGTGAAGATTTATTTATCGGATGAAAAACCACAAGTTGATTCGTCTACACGTAAATTCAAATTTTCATATCAGATTATAAACTAATTGTATTTAAGCAAGGGAGAAACAGGTATTAACAGCAGTTTTTATGAAAAATGAAATTTATCGAAATAGAAAATATGGTTTTGAGAGAAGAGTATTTATAAAAAAAGAGCATCGCTGCATAACTAATTTTTAGTTATGCAGCGATGCTCTTTTTTAGATATTATATAGGTGGTGATTAATAATTACCGCCTGCGCCACATGCGGTCACGAAGTGAC
>CAYMHX010000410.1:0-1652 GCA_964390325.1 uncultured Roseburia sp.
TCCTATTTTCAAAAATTCCAATTTGTTTCATTATATCTTCTATATATTCGGCGATAAAAAATTACGCCTCCTATATAGTAAAAATACATTACTTTATACCATTTTTACACAAATTCAAAAAATTTAGTATCAATTTCAGGATAAGTCCGTTTTAAGGAAATCGGTCTGCCTGAACGATTTAAAAAGCAATGCGAACTCTTTCCTGTTGCTCTTAACTCGCCTGTTAATTTATCGGTAATTCGATATTCAAATTCCAGCTTGATACCATTATATTTTGTAATTTTCGGTTCTATTATA
This sequence comes from uncultured Roseburia sp., assembly GCA_964390325.1. Taxonomy (GTDB): domain Bacteria; phylum Bacillota; class Clostridia; order Lachnospirales; family Lachnospiraceae; genus Roseburia. The sequence goes on from CAYMHX010000410.1 coordinate 298, forward strand.
ACCGTATCTGCAAAGCGTGTCATGCTGTGATATTCACAAGAAACCGACAATACCGGACTGATAATCTCCATCTCCTCCATCTGCTTATAAGAAAGTCCAACTTGATCCATTAAATCAATCCGTGCTTCCTCCATCCATCGAATATAGTTGGAATGATGAATAATTCCCATCTGGTCTGTTTCGTAATACTTTGCATTATGCTCATATGGGCGGATAAATATATTCTTGTTCCCATCATTCACATCAAAAACTTTTACTTCATTTGCCATAAAACCACTGCCTTTCTGTTACTTTTTTCGTAACTATTCAGTACCATCATAGTTACAATGCAAAAATCTATTAAAAATTGCTTGCACAATTATATATAATTGTGCTGCAATGAGATTTTTGACCGTCTTTGACGGTTTACACTTTGAATCACTTTCTTTTGTTCAAAACAGCAAGTGTTTTGAACTGCTCTGAATAGTTATCTTTTTTCTACATTATAGTATAGTGGATTTTCTTCTTCTTTGCAAACTTTATCAAAAATAATAAAGAGTGGCTTTATTTTTGCTAAAGCCACTCTTTAAAAAAATTATTTATAACCATTCAGATTATTTTACATAGGATTTCTTAAAAAATCCAATGATTGCCAATACACAAGCCATACACATCAAGTAAATGCCTGCCATTTCAACTTCACCTGTTTTTGGTGATACTTCTGAAACATTATCATAATTGGTTGTATTATCTGTAACGGTATCATTTGTATTTCCAGAACCATTATCAGAAGCCTCACTTACGCTGTAAGCAACTGCATAAGTAGAGAATCTGTCTGTTTTAAAGCTGATTGTTCCATCTGCATTTTTTACAGTATTTAAAACCGTTGTTTCCACCGTTCCATCTGCATTTTTATGGTTTCTAATTACAATATAAGTATAGTCACCTTTCATTTCTTCCGGAATTGGAACAGTAACTGTAATTTCTTCCTCTAATTTATTTAATGTTCCAAGTGTGCCGCTTGCACTTCCTGATAAAATAACAGAAATGTCTAAGTATACTACCTTTGTATTACCACCTAATACTTCATCTGCAAGTTTCTTTGTGTTTTCTTTTACAGTCGTATCAACTGTTTCTTCTGCTAATACTGTACCTACAGAAACAGTTGCCGTTACAGTTTCACCATTTGCAAGTGCCTGTTCTACTGCCTGTTTTGTTTCCTGACTTACTGCATCTGTCTGAACAATCGTTGCAATATTTGTACTTACGTTCTGTAATACTTCTGCTGTTTTTTCTTCCTCTGTCTTTTCAGGTACATTTGTATCTTCTGTAGAACCTGTATTTTCATTAGAATCTTTGTCCTCAGTAGAACCTGT
>CAYMHX010000411.1:0-1643 GCA_964390325.1 uncultured Roseburia sp.
TGTCCTTGTAATTTTCCCAAATCCCCCGCTGTCTGCTCTTTGTTTGAATAAAAAACACTTGAAAATTTCTCTATTTCATTTTGCTGATATACTCGGTATTCATCTAACGTATTCTTTAAATCATAAACAACATTCGGATTTGTTTCTTCTTCCAAAACAGTTTCTTCATAATATGGGTCAAATGACTTTTTAATGTCTTCTGCCGAATTTACAAAATCCAGTACAAATGTATCTTTTTTGCCTCTCATAGTTCGATTTAATCGTGATAAGGTCTGCACTGCTTTTACACCAGAAAGTTTCTTATCCACAAACATTGTATGAAGTAATGGTTCATCGAAACCAGTCTGATATTTTTCTGCCACAATTAATATTCCAAATTCGTCAGTATGGAATGCTTCCGGTAATACCTTTTCTTTGATAGTTTCTCCACTCTTTGTTTTATTCAATTTTTCTTCTGTAAAAGTCTGTCCATCATCTTCTACTTCGCCTGAAAATGCAACCAATACTTCCAAGTCCGTATAGCCTTTTTCTTTAATCTGACGTTTAAATTCCTGTAGGTAGCGTACTGCATGAAGTCTGGAAGGTGTTACAATCATCGCCTTTGCCTTACCACCAATTTTATGCATAGTAACACTGCGAAAATGCTCCAACATGACTGTTGTTTTTTGCGAAATATTATGTGGATGCAATGTTTCATAATTTCGAATGGCATTTACTCCTGCAACCGTATCTAACTGTGGATTATCCGGAATCGCTTTTGCAATTTTATAATACATCTTATATGTCATGTAGTTTTTCAAAACGTCCAAGATAAAGCCTTCTTCAATCGCCTGTCTCATAGAATAAATGTGATATGGATGATATTTTCCGTCATTATCACGCCAACCAAACATATTCAATGTCTTATCTTTCGGCGTGGCTGTAAATGCAAAAAACGACATATTATCGTGAACACCCTGTGCTGCTAATTCATCTAACAGCTTGTCTTCATTGTCTTTACGGTTCTTTTCTTCTTCGTATTCCATTTCCGCATATTCTTCGAGAATCTTTTCTGTATCAGCTAATGCACGTTTCAGTTTTTTAGCCGCATCACCAGTCTGCGAAGAATGTGCTTCATCAACAATAACTGCGAAACGTTTATTTCCCGATTTAACCTCTTTATAAATCACAGGGAATTTTTGCAATGTGGTAATAATAATTCCAGTTCCGGCTTCAATGGCATCTTTCAACTGCTGTGCATTTTTGTCAATTTTCTGCACAACACCTTCCACATGGTCAAATTGGTAAACTGTATTCTGCAACTGACTATCCAATACTCGTCGGTCTGTAACTATGATTACGGATTGAAAAATCTTTTCATCATTACTATCATGCAAACCAGAAAGTCTATGTGCAAGCCATGCAATCGAATTTGATTTTCCAGAACCTGCACTATGCTGAATCAAATAATTCTTTCCAGAACCATTTTCTTTTACATCTGCAAGAAGTTTCGTAACCACATCAAGCTGATGATAGCGTGGAAAAATCATTCTCTCCGATTTAATTTCGCCTGTTTTTTCATCTCGTTCTACCTGCAGATGCAAATATTTATGTAAAATTTCTAACAATCGGTCTTTTTGTAGAACATCTTCCCACAAATATGC
>CAYMHX010000412.1:0-1643 GCA_964390325.1 uncultured Roseburia sp.
GCAATGATACCACCGATTCTGCCCCTTGCTTTGTGAAAGTTTCCGTCAACACGGGATTTAAGGTGTCTTCCACAATAGACAAATCGCTATCAACCGATGGCACATAATACCATTCTTCACCTTCTGGTATAGCATGGTATTGAATCGGTTGAGCACTTGGCTGTAAACTAAATTCACTCTCAACGGAGAACGGAACGAGTAATCGAATTGCCACAACGCCCCATAATGCACAGTGCATCCATTTGGGTATATTTCGGAATATCAAACGTACACACATTACGGCTAATATCACCCAACCAGCTGTAATACTCATATTCAACAGTTTTAAGAAAACATCTCCCATACTTATTTTTCCTCCGCTTGGTCAATCATCCTGCGAATTGCATCTGCTTCCTCCGTTGTCAACTTTGTCCCTTGTGTAAAAGCTGCCACAAATGCAGGTAACGAGCCTGCAAACGTATCCTCCACATACTGTTTACTCTGCCTAGAATAAAATTCCTCTCTGGATATAACAGCCGTCACTAGTCCATTTTCATTCCGAAATAATCCCTTATCAATCAGTCTTCTCACTACATTATGTGCCGTTGTTCGTTTCCACTGAAATTCTACCGCTGTCATTTTTACCAATTCCGATGAGGTTACTGGTTCATGCTCCCATATCATATCTGCATAACGCGCCTCAATCACACCTAACTGAACTTCCATATCTATCGCCTCCTTACAAATCACAGACCACAAGTAGTAGTCTCATCTACAGACTACTACTTGTGGTCTATATTGTCAATACTTTTCATTATGAAATTAATTGCAATAAAAAAAGCAACTCCACACAGTATGCAGAATTGCTTTTATCCTATTTATTTACTTTCCTTTATTATTTAGAATTCAATAATTCTTTTCTTTAATTCATTCTTTTTATACCTATCTTACTGCCTAATATAAATCCCCTGAGATTCAATAAATTCTTCCATATCCTCTAACGCCAAGGTATACCAATCATCTGATTCTGGCTTGCCAGGTTTTGTTTCTTCTACTTGAGTTTCTAAATTCTTTTCTTTTTCGTTCATTTTTCACCTCTAATTATTCATAAATTTCCACTTTATTTATTCTTTCTTCGCTACATAATCTACACAAGAACTCCAACACCTCTGTAATCGTATTAAAATTCCTATCCACGAAACCTTCGTCCTTCACTTTGACACCTAGCGCAGTTTTTGCATACTCAAACATAGGATAGTCATTCACACCATCTCCTACTGCAATGATTTCCTCTGGTAGAAAATTCATTCGTTGAGCTACCAAATTCACACCTGCCTTTTTATCAATTCCTTTTGGCACAATATCAAAACAATCGGCATGGTGATAAATCTTCAAATCACGTAACACATTCTTTTTTTCATTCAATAATGCTTCTATTACGTCAAACTCAACATCACTCTTTGGAAAAGGTGTCACACCTACTAAATTCGGTTGATACCATATGTCTGGAATTCTGGCATCAATTTCTTCCTTAATAATTGCGAGTGAATCCTTTGCCAGATTAGAATACGGAAGAACATACTGTTCTTTTGGGGGCAATTCTACACCAACTTGTACCACTGCGCCATTCTCACCAATCAAGATAGGCATCTCTAATTCTACCT
>CAYMHX010000413.1:0-1628 GCA_964390325.1 uncultured Roseburia sp.
TCATCTTCAATGCTCTTACCATTTTAAACATTACTTCTATAAGTTCCTGTTCTGACAAATGCAAGATAGAAGAACATGCCCATATACCATCATATTTTTCCATCTCTTTCAAATCCTGAAATAATTTATTCTGTACCATCATTCCTGTATATTCACTTGCCAGCCTACACAATTCTTCTGAACCATCTATTGCATCTACACAGTGTCCTTGTTCCAAGAAATATTTTGTATCACGCCCAGAACCACAACCAAAATCCAAAATATATGCCCTTTTCTTTAATTTTGACAAAAAAATTTCCTGTGTTTCATTAAATGTAACCCCAACTGTAGTATCGTAAAAATCTTTAGCATTGTGATTATAATATTCGAGTGTATAATTAATTTTCATTATTTTTCCTTACGTTATCTATTATTTTTCTTTGATATTACCAATATCACTTTTCTCTTATTCATATCTGATAATATCATTCACACTACATTCAAGATATCCACAAATTTTTTCCAATACTTTATTTGATACCGGTTCACCTTTTCCCATTTTTGCTACTGTAGCAGAACTTAGCCCTGCGTGTTCAACTAAATCTTGCTTTTGAAGCCCCTTCTCTAATAACAATTTCCATAAAGCAATATATGAAACCTTCATAAAAAGCACCTCACATATAATATAAAAATCTATATACTCCTATATCAACATACCACAAATAGTCTTTTAATTCCATTAAAATCTTTATTTTTATGAAGAAAATCTTCATTATTTATCAAATTCTTTTCAAAAAAATAGGGGTGCAAAATGCACCCTATTTTCCTAAACTGCTTGCAATCCAATCTGCAATCATTTATAATCAAATCAGAAGCCGAAGGATTTTTGCGGGTCCTACGGTTACACAATCGGAAACAAATAAAGCGTTAATGAATTAACGGATTACTGGCTGTCCACTATTGGCGTAGGGGATAGCCATTCCGTTTATTTGCGGTTATTTCTGTTTTCTATGTATGTCAACGCTGCAAACACAACCAGTAAAAGTGTAAGAAATAACATAGACTATGCCGATTTTCCAGTAATACCAACACAGGTTTCCCCTTTTACCGCAATTTTGTGTATTAGTTCTATCGTTTCCAATGCTTTCTGCGATTTCTCCATCTGCGGATATAAATCAAAAAATTCCTTCATCTTTGCTTCACGATATTCTTCCACACTTATTAATGGATGATAATGTGAATATCTCCCTATTCTGTATATATCAATCCAGCCTTTTCCTTTCAGACGTGTCATAAACGTTGCAACCGTCTGTAATTTCCATTCTTTTCCGAATCGTTCTTTTGCTCTTTCTGTTACGGTTGTTAAATCTCTTAACTTTTCCTTGTCCTGCACCATAGTCACAACTCTTTTTTCTGCTTTTCTTTAAACAGCAGAAGTGCCCCTAGTCGGGAACACCTCTGCTCTTGTTACGTTACTTCAATTTGCTACACACAGGTGCGTCATGCTCACTCACCAGCCAAAAATGCAATTTTTCCGCTTCGCTCCAAAATCACATTTTAGTCTGGCTCCTTTCGCATCACGCATTTCTACAACAAAAAAGCAGGTTACCTTATTCAAAATAAGATTTCCTGCCTTAATAGTCAGTTAT
>CAYMHX010000414.1:0-1615 GCA_964390325.1 uncultured Roseburia sp.
CTTTAAATGAGTCTGCGAATCGTTACTGTTTACGAGGTACGAGTGAACAGTAACAAATAAAATATAAAACCTTAAAAAGAAGCCTTGAAAAATCTACTCTTATCGGTACATAATAGAAGTAGACGGAAAAGGCTTTTTTATTCTTTAAAAAAATGACAGGAGGAACTTGGTATGAGAATGTATGATTTGATTATGAAAAAGCGAAATGGCGCTGCATTAAACGAAGCAGAGATTAACTACATGATTACAGAATATGTAGCTGGAAATATTCCTGATTATCAAATGTCCGCATTTTTAATGGCAGTTTATTTTAAAGGCATGACAGAAGAAGAAACAGCCGCTATGACACTTGCAGTAGCACATTCAGGTGGTATGGTGGATTTATCCGGTATTGAAGGAATGAAGGTGGATAAGCATTCAACTGGAGGTGTAGGAGATAAGACATCGCTTGTAATTGGACCAATTGTGGCATCCTGTGGTGCAAAGGTTGCGAAAATGTCGGGGAGAGGCTTAGGGCATACAGGAGGTACCGTAGATAAAATGGAGTCCATACCCGGAATGCGAACCTCTTTGACACAGGAAGAATTTTTTGAAGTCGTAAATAAAACAGGATTAAGCATTATCGGACAGTCTGGCAATTTAGCACCGGCAGATAAGAAGTTGTATGCATTGCGTGATGTAACAGCCACCGTAGACAGTATCCCATTGATTGCCGTTTCCATTATGAGTAAGAAGTTAGCAGCGGGAAATGACAGTATTTTACTTGATGTAAAGACAGGAAGCGGAGCTTTCATGAAGACAGTTGAGGACTCTATCGCCCTTGCAGAAGAAATGGTAAAAATCGGCGAAAATGCAGGAAGAAGGACTGCTGCATTAATTACGAATATGGATATTCCACTTGGCAACAATATTGGAAACAGTTTAGAGGTCATTGAGGCAGTCAACACTTTAAAAGGACAAGGACCAGCCGATTTTACGGAAGTATGTTTAAATTTAGCAGCAAATATGCTTTATTTAGCAGGAGCAGGTGAGATAGAAGACTGTATGGAGAAAGCCCAAAATGCCATTGCAGATGGCAGTGCATTAAAACGTCTTGCTGCTATGGTAGAGGCACAGGGAGGAGATGCTTCTTATATTTTAGATACAGAGAAGTTTGAAAAAGCAGCATATAGTTTTGATGTATGTGCCGAAAAAGATGGTTATATTGTAGCAATGAATACCGAAAGCTGTGGAATAGCATCTTCTATGCTTGGTGCAGGAAGAATTACAATAGATAGTGAAATTGATTTTACAGCAGGTATCACCATTCATAAAAAAGTGGGTGCAAAGGTGGCAAAAGGTGATGTTTTGGCAACGATGTACACGATGAAACCGGAATTATTTGAAGCGGCAGCAGCACGTTATCAAGAAGCAGTAACCATTGGAGAGGAAGAACCGGAAAAACAGCCATTAATTTATGCCCGTATCACAAAAGACAGCGTGGAAAAATTATACAAATAAGGTAACAAGTATAAAAAATGACAGAAAGAAAAGGTAGGAAAAAGATTGAAAAATAATTTGCTATATATTCGGCGATTAAAAACTTCGCCTCATATATAGACCCTCCGGGGGATGC
>CAYMHX010000415.1:0-1613 GCA_964390325.1 uncultured Roseburia sp.
AACTACACGATATAGCAATAGATTCTCTTGAATATTCAAGTACAGAGGGGAAATTTCTTTTTACATCTTCAATTCAGCACATATCACAGAGAATGGGTAGGCGTGATAAAAAGAACACGAGTGCTGATATAGGGTTTCTGTGTCTGTTGAAACTAATTGAAAAGGTTGATTTAGATACGGATATTGATGTTCCGAAAGAATATGAGAGATATGTAAAAAGATTTCAAAATAAAAACAATAAAGATAATTATATTACTGTTTTTTCAATTCCAAGTTATACATATAACGTTCTGACTGAGTGTGAGGGCGTTGCCAAGCAAGTAAAGGAAAAGGGTCTCAGAAAGACGCACTTTTCATATGAGGCGGTTGCAAATGCCTTTGATAAAGAAACTGCTGACAGAGTATTTCCACAAATCAAGGGAAAATCTGTTAATGGCATAGACGATTTCTTGTTCCAAGCAATCAGTATTCTTCTTGACAGAGATAATTATTTTACATTGAATACAGTCAAAAATTTTTACAGCGATAATGGTGTGTTTTTTAAGGAAAAAATGTATATACGCCAGATACCGGCAATAATACAAAAGCTCCAACTTGAAAAAGTAAAAGCATCAAAGAAAATTAAGGAAGAATACAAAATTCTGTCAGCGGGGTATCCGTATATATTTATCAAAAAAGGTAATTAAGAAATTCTGTTCAAAACATCATCATAAAATATTTCACTTATGAGAGGATGTTGATTTTGATGACAGATACGAACTACATAAGAAAAGGCGATATATTCAATGTGGAATTGGGAACTGAAAGGAATGGGCATGTGCAAAGCGGTGGAGCATCTGGGTTCAGACCTTGTGTCGTAATGGCAAATAAAACCGCTTGTGCGGTCAGTCCGGTTCTGTTGGTAGTACCTATAACCTCCAGTTGTGGTAAGCAGCGTAGAGGAATACCTACACATTTGGAACTGGGAGATACTTTACCCAGAAAATCAGTAGCACTTTTCGAGCAAGTCTTAACCGTAAACAGATGTCAATTACGGAACAAAATAACAAATCTATCAGAAGATTTACTGGAAAAGGCAAATGAAAAAATATTGATTTCTTTCGGAATAGTCCCGCAAAAAGCATAAGAATGCAGAAAAATAGAGCACTTTGAAGGTGCTCTATTTTTCTTTGTTGCGTGTTTCCGCATCAAATTTTAGATAGAATATAAGAAAGTAGGTGTTTTACGCAATGACCAGTCTTTTCAATCACCACCTTTCATGGAGGGTATCATCTATTTTAAACTGCGATGCAGATTGTTTTCACGAGAGCAGACTGTCATCTGTAATAAAATTATGAGATATTTTTTTATTACAGATATAAAGATAAATACCTTTTTTATAATTAAAATGCAAACAAATTGATGGTATTTTTTGTTAGAAATCAAAAAAATAGCATCGTTTCTGTAATACCGGCATCTTTTTAATGAAAAAAGTAAAACCCCAGACACTGAAATTTTTTCAGTGTCTGGGGAAAGTATATTAACAAATTATTTTTTTAATATTTTTACAGTTTGAGTATCTTGTTCCCAGAACACATCTGCGCCCAAGTTTTCCGCTATGAGTCGGACAGGCA
>CAYMHX010000416.1:0-1611 GCA_964390325.1 uncultured Roseburia sp.
CTGCCTGCGTACAGCCTGCCACTCCACAACTGAAGTGCTCATGCTCTTCTGCCTGCGTACAGCCTGCCACTCCACAACTGAAGTGCTCATGCTCTTCTGCCTGTGTACAGCCTGCTACTCCACAACTGAAGTGCTCATGCTCTTCTGTCTTTATGCAACTTTCTACTTTACAATTCTGTACCTCTGTAACAACACCTACTGCGCTTAAAGAGAAAACCATTGCTAATAAACCATTAATTATACATTTTTTCATTTTACATTCACCTATATCTTCAACTTACAATTATAAAACACATATATATTATCACATAAGTAACTAGTATACAACTACTGTTTCTTTCAAAGAAAAGAAATGAAACTGAAAAAAGCCTCAGATTTCTTTAAGACTTTTCCTCATTTTCTGTCCAATCAATACCTTTTTTCCTTCAAATGCAAAACCATACTTATGAATTTTATCTTCTGCTATTCCTTTCGCTATTAAGGAAGCTGCATATTCTTTTTCCTCTATCTGTTTTAAGGCTGCTTCTACTGTTTCTTTTAAATCTTTTTCATCCTCCGGGTCATGTACTTTAAATTCCAAAATAAAGGCATCTTTCCCCTTGTCTTTTGGTTCTATCATCACATCATATCGTCCAAATCCACTTTCCCGGTTTGAAGTCACGACGTAATCCCTTGCCAAATCCACGATTAATCCCAATACAAACCCATGATAAAATCGTTCCGGTGCTTCATCCGATGGCCGTTTTCCTGAATCAAAATAACTGAATACATCTCTTGCTACTCGCTTCATGTAGGCGTTCATCTCTTTGATGTTTCCTCCAAGCATGGCTTTTACAAAGTCATTATAATTACTCTGTGTTCCTCCAAACCAGTCATTTACCATTCGCAAAAACATCTGCCGTACTTCATTATTCGTAATTGCCAGTTCATATTCCGGATACGCTGTCCCCTGCATCTCATCAGCTTTTTCATAACGAATCACTTTTAAATAGCCGCTTGCCAGCAATAGACTCCAAACGGCATTTTCACTTTCTTCTAATTGATGATATACGATTTGCTCATCAATAAAACAACGTATGGATTTTCCATGAAGCAGTTCCTCAAATGTTGTCTTTATCTTTTTATTTCCTTCCTGAATGAGCTTACTCACAAGACGATTTCCACTTGTATTGACCCAGTACGGAGCATATACTCCTTTCGCTAAAAAATTTAATACCGACCATGGATTATAAATATCCGTATGTTTTCCAAAAATAAATCCATTATACCAATACTTTACTCTTTCTTTTTCTTCATCCAAACCACATTTTTCCAAAGATGTAAAGACTTCTTCCTCCGTAAAACCAAAAGCTGTTGCATATTTATCAGAAGTAGTCGTAACTACTTCCAAATGATTTAAGTCAGAAAAAATAGATTCTTTACTCACTCTTGTAATTCCCGTCATAAGACCTCTTTCTAAATATGGATTCGTCTTAAATGTAGAATTAAACAAACTTCTTGTAAAAGAGACTAATTCGTTCCAATACCCATTAACATAAGCCTCTTGCATTGGTGTATCATACTCATCTAATAATATAATCACTTTTTTCTCATAATACCGACTTAAAAACT
>CAYMHX010000417.1:0-1599 GCA_964390325.1 uncultured Roseburia sp.
TCTTTTAACATCTCTATCCTATTCTATATTACTCTAAATTAGACCAAAATATTTTAGGCCATTTGCAATTCCGTCTTCATCGACACCTGTTGTAATATAGTCTGCGATGTCCTTTGTTTCTTGGTCGCCGTCACCCATGGCAATTCCATGTGCCACAAACTCTAACATTTCAAGGTCATTTGCACTATCGCCAAATGCATAGGTATCTTCCAGTGCTATGTTAAACAATTCACAAACTTTTTGAATGCCTGTTGCCTTACTATGTCCTTTCGGAATTACTTCAAATACCTTATCCCCGGTATGTACCACTAACTGAAATTCTTCTCCTAAATCTTTTGCTAACTGTTCTAAATCCACACCTTCCGTTTCTGCACTAAATTTGTTAATAAAAATCTGTGCCGGGTCATTTGGAATGATTTTTGCATCTTCTCCTAATTCTTTTCGCAAATAAATCACATAAGGGTCGTCAGAAAAATCTCCCTCATTCACATAAATGTATTTTGGACCTTCTAATACAACCGGCATATTGTGGGCTTTTGCTATGGCAAGTAAATGTGCTACCTGTTCCTTTGTTAAAAGCACTTCAAATACCGTTTCTTTATGAAAATCAATATGTGTTCCACAAGAAGCTACCACACCGTCAAATCCAATTCCTAACAACTTCTCGTTGCGAATATTCGCACGGCTTCTGCCACTGCATAAAAAGGCGAGATGACCATTTTCACGCAATTTATGAATTGCTTCTATCGTGCTTGGTAAAATCTCACAATGTCTATTCCAAATTGTTCCATCAATATCAAAAAATACTGCTTTTTTCATATTCTTTCCCTCTTTTCACTGTATCTACAGTAATTTTCTTTTTTAAATTTACGTGTAACTATTCAGAGCCAAGGCAATTTTCATAAAAAGCAGGCATTCAGCTTGCTGAAATGAATGCTTTTTTGAAAATTTCTTTGGTGAGAAGCCAACAGCGAGGAAACACATAGTGTTTTCGAGCTTATCTCTGAATAGTTACAAATTTGCTCCTGTTATATAAGTTTTTATTATTTTAAATGGATATGTAGGATATTATAACTTTTTTTCTGTTGCTTGTCATTTGCTATTTTCTTAAATTTTTATTAGAAAATGGCACAGATACGAAATAAAGTTGATATTTTCTTAAAATCTACGAATACATCATCTTTGAAAGAAATAAGAATGGCTGGTGAATTAATAAATTACGATTAGTTATCGTTCACAATTATTAGCAGATTATAAATTATCTTGGAAACGCCATCACCCTTGGACAGCTATAAAAACCTTGTGCTGGGAACCAGATAAAAAAGCTATGTTTTACTCCATAGCCAATTCCTTTAGTTTCACGATTCGTTTTACGTTTGCTGTAAATGCAGTAAAATACATTTGAATACGCATGGCAAACAGCCCTCTTGAATCCGCTCTACGCAATCTTAGAATTCCTCCTTCTTCATATATCCATTATAATGCTAACAATTAAAAAAGCCCAATTCTTTTTTAGAATCAGACTTTTTCAGTGCCCTCAAGTTGTTACTGTTCACACGTGACCAGTAACTTATTGATTTCTGCATGCAAATTCGCTTC
>CAYMHX010000418.1:0-1596 GCA_964390325.1 uncultured Roseburia sp.
CATTCCCTTACTGTAACCTTCAAATTATTAGACAAATAAACTTTCTTATAGTATACTTAAAAACGATTGATTTCAAAATCGTAACTATAAAAATACGAAATACTTGCTGTAAAGCATAAAAATTATACTAAAATAAGGATTACTAAAACATATGGACATTATCAGCTTTTTCTACAATTTATTATGGGGAGATTTGATTACACTCCCTTTGCCGGACGGTTCTTCTATCGGACTTTCGTTATTGGTATTAATTTTAATTCCTGCCGGAATTTTCTTTACCATCCGTACCCGTTTTCTTCCAATACGGTGTTTTCCTGAAATGCTTCGTATTTCCATTGAAAAGCAGACAGAAGGGAAGACAGGGGCAATTTCAGGCTTACAGGCACTGATTGTTTCGACTGCCACACGCGTAGGTATGGGAAATATGGTCGGTGTCGTTGCAGCAATTTCAGCTGGCGGGGCTGGAGCTGTTTTTTGGATGTGGATAACGGCTTTAATCGGTTCTTCTACTGCATATGTAGAGGCTACTTTAGCACAGCTTCATAAAGAAACTGACCCATTATATGACGGATACAGAGGCGGACCTGCTTATTATATCCACCACCTGTTTGACAAAGAAAAAACGAAACGGCACAGTCTTATCGCTGTACTATTTGCCTTATCGGGACTGCTCTGTTGGTGTGGTGTCAGCCAAGTTATCAGTAATTCGGTTTCTTCCGCATTTTATAATGCATTTGAAATTCCACCGATTGTATCGACTGTCATCTTAGTTGCATTGGCGGCAATTGTTGTTCTCAAAAAAAATGCCAGTGTCAAAGTATTAGATATTGTTGTACCAATTATGGCTGCTTTTTATTTTATTATTGCCATTATTGTAATTATTAAAAATGTGGGACTGCTTCCAGAAGTTTTTGCCCGTATTTTTGAAGAAGCATTTGGACTTCGTCAAGTAGCCGCGGGAGGTTTTGGTGCTGCTTTAATGAATGGTGTCAAACGAGGATTATTCTCTAACGAAGCAGGGTCAGGTTCTGCCCCTTGTGTAGCTGCATCTGCAAATGTATCGCATCCTGCTAAAGCAGGGCTGTTTCAGGCATTTGGCGTGTTTATAGACACCATTATTATTTGCACCTGTACCGCCATGATTATGTTGTTGGCTCCTGCCGAACTGTTAGAAGGGCTTTCCGGTATGGCACTTTTGCAAACTGCTATGTATCACCATTTTGGAAGTGCAGGTGTGATTTTTACGGCAATTGCATTATGGCTATTTAGTTTTTCTACATTTATTGGAGTCCTGTACTATGCACGTTCTAATGTTGCTTACCTGTTTGGTGATAACTGGGCAGCTCAAAATATTTATAAGGTACTGGCATTGGTGATGCTTTTTATCGGCGGTCTGGCCGCTTATACATTTGTCTGGGATTTAGGAGATATTGGCGTAGGTCTTATGACTGTATTTAATATGATTGCCATTCTGCCGATGTCAGGACAGGCGATTGCAGCTTTAAATGATTATCTTACAATGCAACAAAAAGAAAAATAATGCTATTTAGCTTACAGTTCACATATCAGCCAAAGTGCCAGAATCTTATGCTCGCA
>CAYMHX010000419.1:0-1562 GCA_964390325.1 uncultured Roseburia sp.
ATTTCGTTAGAAATTTCTGAAGTAAAAAGGTTAATAATTGTAAAAGACTTATCAAGGTTTGGGAGATTATCAAGTAAAATATCGTACTATTTAGAAGAGTTTTTTATAGAAAAAGGTGTAAGATTTATAGCAGTAACAGATGATATAGACACAGGGCATATTGAAACATCAGAAGAAATGGTACAATTTAAGGCATTTTTTAATGAATGGTTTTTACGAGATACATCAAGAAAAGTAAGAAATGGAAAGAAAACAAGAGCAAAAGAAGGAAAAGTAATGGTAACATATCCTACTTATCGGTTATAAAAAAGATCCATTAGACAATAACCATTATATAATTGACCAAGATATAGCACCAATTGTAAGAAGAATATTCATGTTAGCAAGAAACGGAAAAACACCAACAGAAATAGGCAAAATCTTAACAGATGAAAGAACTCTAGTACCATCAGAAATATGTGGCAATGCACATACAAGAAAAGATGGAATAAAAAGAGGTTGGAACAGAAATACAGTAAAAAAGATATTGCAAAATGTAACATATTTAGGTTGGGTATCAAATGGAAACACTAAAAAGGTTAATTATAAAAGTAAAAAAACACTAATAATGCCAAAAGAAGATAGAATAATTGTAAAAGGTATGCACACACCAATAGTAGATGAAGAAACATTTAATATAGTACAAGATATGATAAAAAGTAGAACAGCAACAAGAGTAAAAAGTTATGATTGGTTATTAAAAGGACTAGTATGTTGCAAAGAATGTGGTAAAAAATTGAGTTTAGTACCACAAAAACATCCTAATAAAACAACATTTTATTTAAGGTGTAATACCTATGCAAGTAATACTCGGGTTAGGATTATGCACACCACATAGTAATAATCTAGAAAAAGTAACAGACTTTGTAATAGAACAAATAAAAAGTAGATGTAAAGAGTTTTTAGATGAAGAAAAATATAGTAATCTAGCAAACACATCAAAAGACAAGATAATCAAAAACAAATACAATGTTAAAAATGAAATTCTTATTTTAGAAAAGAAAATTAAAGATATAAACAAGAAAATAGACAAGTTATTTGAAGATAAATATAGTGGACTTTTTGAAGAAGAAGATTTTACAAGAATATATGCAAGGCAAATAGAAACAAGAAAAGACACCGAAGAAAGAATAAAGCAATTAAAAGCAATGGAAGAAAAAGATGATTCATCAGTAGATATTAATAAACTTGTAAAAGACTTTGTAAATATGAAAGAAATAACAAGAACAATGCTTGTATCTTTAGTAGACAAGATAGAAATATCAGAAAATAAAGAAATAACAATATATTATAAATTCAATATTTTAAATATGAGAAAATTAGAAAATAGATTAGAAAATGTAAGCTAAATTAAAAGAATAGTCATAACGGAATATTAGGACCATAATATTAGCTCCTACATTATTAACCGACTCTTTGGTTTCATGTGTGTATTGATTTACCACTATACCTGTTGTAGCTAAGTTTCTTAGCATTCTATTTTCATCTTGCAAATCTCTTATCTTTTCGTCTTTTTCTTCAAA
>CAYMHX010000420.1:0-1552 GCA_964390325.1 uncultured Roseburia sp.
CACCACGAAGTTCATTGACAATTGCATTGACCCTCGCACCATTCATACCAACACAAGCACCTACCGGGTCAACATCCGCTTCATTCGACCATACTGCAATTTTCGTTCTGCTTCCAGCTTCACGAGCAATCGCTTTAATTTCAACAATTCCATCTCGTACTTCTGTTACTTCTGATTCAAACAAACGCTTTACTAATTCCGGATGTGTTCTTGAAACTAAAATCTTTGGTCCTTTGGAGGTAGATTTGACCTCTAAAATATATAATTTAATACGTTCTGTTGGTTTAAATACTTCCCCTTTTACCTGTTCATTTTCTGTCAGCATTGCATCTACCTTACCGAGATTAATGCTTACATTTTTTCCTACATAACGCTGTACAATACCTGTAATAATATCTTTTTCTTTACTATAATATTCATCAAATAAAACCTTACGTTCTTCTTCACGGATTTTCTGTAAAATTACGTTCTTTGCATTCTGTGTTGCAATACGTCCAAAATCCTTTGAAATTACTTCGATATTTACAATATCGCCTTCTTCGTATTTTGAGTCAATCATTTTTGCATTTACAATACTGATTTGCTCTGCCTGTTTTTCCATTTCTACTTCTGCAACAACTGTTTTTTTCTGAAATACCTGATATTCACAAGTATTCGGATTAATCAAAACTTCTACATTATCTGATGTTCCAAAATGATTTTTGCAGGCAGTTACAAGGGAATCCTGAATTGCCTGAAGCAGAGTTTCTTTGCTAATATTCTTTTCCCGTTCTAATATTGTCAACGCTTCTAATAACTCATTATTCTTTGCCATTTTTCTATTATCCTCCTGTTTTTTTAAAAATCAAATGCTAAACGAATCAATGCGATATTTGTTTTTTCAAACACCATTTCTTCACCGTCTTCATTCTCTATTGTTACCGTATTTTCATCATATGCTTTTAAAATACCATAAAATTCTTTTTCTTTATTTACCGCACGATAAGTACGAATTTCTAATTCTTTTCCCATACTGCGGATATAATCTTTTTCTTTTTTCAATGGTCTTCCAAGACCAGGAGAACTTACTTCAAAGATATAAGACCCCTCTACATAATCCTCTCTGTCAAGAATCTCATTCATCTCTCTGGATACATCGGCACAATCATTGGATGTAATACCGCCTTCTTTATCAATATAACATCTCAAATACCAGTTACCACCTTCTTTTACATATTCAACGTCCACTAATTCAAAGCAAAAACGTTCCAGAATCGGAGTAATGAGTTCCTCGGTGCGTTTTTCATACATCTCTCTTTTAGACATGTGTACACCTCTACTTTCTTCCATATTCAATTTTTTGTAACTATTCAGAGCCAAGGCAATTGCAGCCTTATAACGTGAATTGAGAGAGGGCTTTCGCTCTCTCTCAATCCTTTCCACATATTTACATAATTATGGTATCACTAAATGGGATAAATTGCAAGGATTTTCCTTGTTTTTTCAGAAAAACATTTTCTGACACTCCAACGGCTAAAGCACGTTGGGTTCTTATGTACGCAGACTTCTAACT
>CAYMHX010000421.1:0-1549 GCA_964390325.1 uncultured Roseburia sp.
TATCGCTGATTTACTTATACGATTAGCACGTTTTTTAAAGAAAATCAAAAAAATAAATAATGCCACCAAAAATATTTTAATTGGTCCGAGAATTGTAATGTTCCCAATAAGTTCTGCAAAACTCCCAACAATGCTTTGATTTATTTTATCTAAAACTGTTTGGATGGAATTTTCACTGACTTGATTTATACTTTCCATTTCTGTTAAAAAGATATTCATCTTAATTATTTCTCCTTTATCGTACTCTCTTCACTCTTTGCATCTATTGTCTTAGCTACTTTAAATACGTTTCATTTTTAATTTTAAGTATATCATATTTATACAAAAAATTCCATAGACGCAATAACGATCCAGCGACGAGGAATAAATTTTCTTGTTTCTATATTCCAATCGCCTTTTCTGGCTTTTTGTTAGTTATCCACATTTTTCAGCTTTTCCCAATTGATATTCACATGCGATGAGTCTGCTACTCCAATTTTTGAAATTTGTGGATAAATATTCTGTTGTTTCCTCTTCCATTTAACCACCACCTGTGCTAAAATAACTTTGTTATTCCAGATACACAGTTGTGTATCTGAAAATGTAGGATACATCTTCTTCCGTTACTGTCAGTCCGCGAAAACTTTCCAGTAACCCTGAAGATGTATTTTTCATTGTCTGCTTCAGTTCCTTTATGTATGGATTCCATGCCAGATAGAGCTGCATCAGGATATCTGAAATCTGAGTCAGCAGATAATGATTCTTCATTGCATTACTGTTTCTACTGTTGAGGTGTTCAATCCGGTACAGCCCGTTCTTCTGATTATTAAACCCTTCATTTTCTATTTTCCATCGGCCTCTTCCTGCAAGTATCATTTCTTCCAGATTTCGTTTTGTTAGTTCTACACTGCTTACCCATTGGAACCGGATCGTCTGCTTATTTTTCTCTTTATCCCCTGTTTCATACTCATATTCAAACACATTCATGACTTCCGTTTTCCCCGCCACTTCTTCTACATGGTTCGCATAAAATCCTGTTCCTTTTTCTTTGAATAACCCTGTATAGCGTATGGCATCCTCACCGGCTTTTATCCATTCAAATCCCTCATCCAGTTTTTTCTGTCGGGTGTCTTTCTGGGTAAACAGATATTCCCAGTGATATTTTTCGCGACACAGCCTCATCATTGGTTCCGTGGCGTAAAGCGCATCTCCCTGAATACAGATTGGCAACCGCGGATAATCCTTTTTTAGCTTTTCCAGCAGTCGTTTTGCTGCATTTGTTTCACAATCCTGTTTGCTTACATCTTCATTTTCGTTCTCTATAAATTCCGTTCCCAGGCTGATAATCACGTTGCTGCTAAACACGATTTTTGCTTCCAGTACCTTGTGATAGTACAGCTTTTCTGTTTTTCCATCTTCCAACTTCCTGATAGTACATAGGCAATTGTCACAATGCTTCTCTTTAAAATAAAACAACCCGGTTCCGTCAAGAATGACTCTCCAGTATTTTCCCAGAAGACGTCCTCTGTTGAACTGCTTCCCACGAATCAGACTCGTTATCATTTTCTTT
>CAYMHX010000422.1:0-1547 GCA_964390325.1 uncultured Roseburia sp.
TTACAATTTTTTTACAATTTTATAACAAACTTCTCATAATTCTCTTTTATACTATTACTAATTTATAAAACATTTTTTTTAATATTACAAGCTTTTTCTTTAATTATGACATTTTTTCGTAATATTTGGTTCCTGTTCACTGGGTTCCAGTAACAATATTTGCTTTTTTTTGAAGTACAGTGAATATCTTCACTTTCAATACATAATCTTTTTCATACGAAAAGCCGGTGCATTTGCACCGGCTCCCTCTTTTTATAATTCCAGAAATTTCTCCTGTCCGATTTTTATTCCAAGGTATTTTGCATAAACTGCAAATGCTGACGGTATTGCATACTTTTCTTCTGAAGTATGTGCTTCTACAAAAAGAAGCTCGCTTTCTAACTCAGGTTCTTCTATCAATACAGCATATCCTTGCATCTGCCATTCCACATGAGAAAAAATATGTTTTGCATCAGGCAATTTTTGAATTCGAATTGGGGATAATTGTAATTCTTTTACATAGGAAAGAGCTTCTTCCACTGATAAATGTCCTTCTACGTTTGGCAATTCATATAAACCTGCTAACAGTCCTTTTTTCGGACGTTTGCGTATCGCAGCCTGTGTACCGTCTCTTAATACAAAAACGGTACGTTTTTCGATTTTTCGTGCTTTTGCCTTTGTCTTTACAGGCAATTCCAAAATACGATTTTTTTCTCTTGCTAAACATAAGTTTTTCCAAGGACATTCTTCACAATTGGGCATTCCGTTTGGTACGCATACCGTTGCACCAAGTTCCATTAAAGCCTGATTAAAATCCCCTGAATGTTTTTTGTCAAATTGGTCACTCTGCATATAATTTCGTAATTGTTCTTCTATCTGTTTCCGAAAAGATGCCTTCATAATATCCGTATTGTCCTCTGCCACCCTTGTCAAAATCCGAAACACATTTCCATCTACTGCCGGAACAGGAATTTGATACGCAATCGAAGCAATTGCCCCTGCGGTATAAGTTCCAATTCCCTTTAATCCTAAAAGAGCCTCATAATCGGCAGGCATTTCTCCGCCATAAAGTTCCATTATCTGAATTGCAGCTTTTTGCATATTCCGAACACGATTATAATAGCCAAGTCCTTCCCATAGTTTCAATAATTCATCCTCCGGACATTCTGCTAAGGATTTTATATCTGGCAGACGATTTAAAAACCGTTCAAAAAAAGGCTTTACTGCTTCGACTCTTGTCTGCTGTAACATAATCTCTGATACCCAGACTCTGTAAGGTGATACTTCCCGCCTCCATGGCAGGTCTCTTTTCTTTTTTTCATACCATACTAATAATGGTTCTGTTAATTGCGATAAGTCAAAGTCTTTTATCATAATCTTGTACCTTTCTAAATCTCATTCTGTTTCTATGTTTCTAAAATATTATTATATTAGCAAATGGAATTTACTTTAATAAATATTTTTCAAAGGCTTTATGCGTATCCAACAGTTACTATCTTTCATATAATCGCATATGTTACTGTTCACTCGTACCTCGTAAACAGTAACGATTCGCAGACTCATTTAAA
>CAYMHX010000423.1:0-1535 GCA_964390325.1 uncultured Roseburia sp.
CATCATTTCTGCCATCAATGCGTTCAAAAAAATCCAGCCATTCCAGATAAATCCCTGCATTATCACCATTTTTTAATACATATAATTTCTTCATAATTCCACCATTTATAACTATTTTGAATGAAAAAGGGCTGTCAGAATATTTTTATATCCTGATTGCCCTCAACCTTTCCTCTATTTTAAAAACTATTTTTTATGAATAATCGCAAGTATTTTGTCCTATGCTGAATAGTTACGAATAATCATTCAGATGAGCAATATATTCTTTTTGTTTTTCCTTATTCCGCTCAAACTCGACTCTTACACTATCCCTAACAGCCTTTGCCAATTCATCAATTACATCATTTAAGTTTTTCTCTGTATTGCTGTTTTCTGTATGTGCATCTACATGAATTAATTCAATATATTTTAAGTTTTTAAATTCTAAACCTTTCCAAAATTCAATATATTTTTTTGTTATTTTTTTCACATTCTTCTTATTCTGATTATAGGCTCCTCCCGGTGCATTGCCCCCAATCTGCTCACAATCATAATAAATTCTTAATTTTTCAATTCCAAGCTGGTCTGCTTTCTCAATTGCTTCCATTGTTGGATTCATTTCTGCATATACATTACCAGAATGCACACTAATTCCTTTTACTCCCTTTGAAATAGAATTTTCTATACAGTCAATCAGATTTCCATTTTCATCTATATAGGCAGATGACAGAAAGGCTTCCTTTTCATTCTTTCTATAAAACTGATAAGCACCTCCATATGGACAATAATTTGTTCCTGCATATTCTACCAATTCTTTCTCATTATCTGTTCTGACCTCATGACTGGAACCATCTACAAAAACACATACTCCATCAAAATCCGAATAATCAGGCATTGATTTTACAAAAAAATCATAATAAAGCTGTATTCCAAATAATTCTATTTCCAAATACCCAAATGACTCATTTGAAACTTTTAAGTCAGAAGTATTTATAAAATATTCTAATTTCACTTTTTCATTTACTGCAAAAATTCTGGCTATTTTCTTTCGTTCGCCATAATTTTCAATTTTTCTGCAGACAGCATGCATTTCTTTCTTTTGCGGAATATGCAATGTAAAATTTTGAATCCGTTCCAACTTCCATTTTTCAATCGTCTTTAATTCATATTCGAATTGATTTGCTTTTGGATTTTTCTCTTTATATCTGACCATTCCCTGTAACAGTTCAAGTTTCGCACCTCGTGCCTTAATTTCTGTCTGTTCTTTCATTTCTAATACACTTCCTGTCGTTCCTTTTAAATATTTTTCCGCCTCCGCAAATGAAGGAAAACTCTTAAAATTTAAACCACCAATTTCTTTCCGCAAACGAAGACATTCATTCCAGTTATTTTCTATTTTTTTATGTTTTCTGTTTATATCCACATAAAATTTACTTACTTTCATAAATTATTTTTCTCCTTGTTTCTATTCATTTTATTTTATAATTAATTTTGGAAAAAGGTAACTATTCAGTACAGCTCAAAACACTTGCTGTTTTGAGCGTAAGAAAGTGATT
>CAYMHX010000424.1:0-1531 GCA_964390325.1 uncultured Roseburia sp.
AAAATCTACCCTGCCTTTTCCACAGCCATAATCCAAAACTACATCTTTTTTTCTAATCAAGCCACTGTTTGCTAAACGTTCCAATACACAATATGGCGTTGGTTCGTATGGATAACGATATTGGTCAGAATTAGAATCATCCCGTCCTGTTGTTTTTATTTTCAAAAGTTTGTCCCACATATTTTCATTTTGCTGCATCCATAATTTCCTTTACTTTTCTCTCTTTTTCCCAACAATTTAATTTAGAAGATATCCTACTCTTTATATCGTCTTATTTTCTTACACTATCTCAATAACTCATACAATTCATAAACACGTTCTTCGGTTAGTTCTGCTGCTTTCATGTTTACAACCAGCGAATACATCGAACCACCTTCTACTTCTTTTCCAGCTTCTTCTACTGCTTTTTCTTTTTCTGCAATCCATAAACGCTGTTCTTCTAGTAGTTTTTCAAATTCTTCTTCTGATAAACTATTTTTTACTTCACTCCACAAATCATTCAATGCACCATCCCAAAGTGCATATAATTCATATGCTTCCATATTCATTTCTGTCTGTGTTAATTCCTCATTTTCCAATGTACTCTTAATGATATCTGACCATAGTTTTACAGATATCATATAATTCTCTAATTGATTATAACTGGAAAAACCGTTCTGTTTTGTAACATTATACAATCCATAAAATGGAAGTTCTGACGCATTAGCATTCTCCATATTATTATAGACCCAGTTCATATATTCCTCTGGAAGTTCTGCTGTTGGTGCATTTGGTAAATAAAGCAATACTTCCTCGGCACCATCTAATCCATATGGTATACTATAATAATATAATGTTTCATCAATGATTTCTTTTGTATCTACTTCATTCGCACAATGGATTTCTTCTATTTCCATTGAATAAGTATAATCATTTACTTTCACTGGTTCTGTAAACTTTCCTTCAAATTCACAATAATAATACGTTCCATTCGGATAACCTTCCCCAATCGAACCCATATCACTATCTGAATGTACGCCCCAAAAACTTCCGTCTGCTTCTATCTGTACTATCGTTCTCCAACCGCCTGCACCACTTGAAAAATAAAATTCCAAATCTTTCAGTTCAGCAAAGATAGAAGAATTGACAACCTTTTCCGATTCTTCTACACTATCAGTTTCTTCTATCTTTAATATTTCCGATTCTTCTGTATTTAATTGTATTGTATCTAATCCTTCCGATAATTCAATTTCTATATCTTCCTTTGTATCTAATTCTTCTGATAACTCAACTTCTGTATTTTCTTTATTTCCACATCCTGCCGTCAACATAGAAATAGCAAATAAAAAGATAATGATTCTTTTTTTCATATTTCCCTCTCATTCCGAAGCGTTCTCACTGAAACAGCCAGAAAAATGTCAGATTTTGCTCTGCGATAATTAGAATTTGTGACGCTTCAGCACAAATTCTTGATTAAAAAATACCTATCAAGTTATTTTTCAATCTTTATACTTCCAATATTCCTTTCATAATCTATCAGAAAAAGAAAGTG
>CAYMHX010000425.1:0-1514 GCA_964390325.1 uncultured Roseburia sp.
AATCAAATACAATCTTATTTGCAAATGACTTAAATCCCTGCACCTCTATACTTTTTAGATACATCTAGTTACCTCAGTTTTTCTTATTCTCAGGTTGAAGCTTTAATAATGCTTCATAAGCCGCTTCCTGCTCCGCAGCTTTTTTCGTATGTCCACTTCCGTGACCTACAATTTTATCCCCAATCATTGCCTGTACCTTAAAAATCTTATCGTGGTCAGGTCCTTCTTCTCCAATCAGTTCATAGTGCAGTTCTTCTTTATAATTTCCTTGTATCAACTCCTGCAAAATAGTTTTACTGTCGTGAAACAGTTTTTTATGCTCAATATCCACTAAAATAAACCGATAAATAAACGTTTTTGCAGCTTCAATTCCTCCGTCCCGATAAATTGCACCAATCACGGCTTCCAATGCATCGGATAAAATAGACTTTCGGTTTCTGCCTCCTGTTAAATCCTCTCCTTTTCCCAAATACAAATATTTCCCCAAATCTAACTCTTTCGTACAAAGGGCTAAGGTCGGTTCACATACAATACTTGCACGAAACTTCGTCAATTCTCCTTCCGGAAGTTTCGGATAATGTATAAATAAATACTCACTAGACACCAGTTCTAATACGGCATCTCCTAAAAATTCCAGACGTTCATTATCGGAATTTTTTTTCATATGTTTCTCATTTGCAAAAGAACTATGCGTCAATGCCTGACGTAACAATCCCTGTTCCTTAAACTGATAGCCAATTTTTTGTTCTAATTCCTGTATTTTTGACATTTTTCCTCTTTTCTACTGTCTTATGACAGCTTTTAAATAAGCGGGAACATTCACAGGGCTTTTTATTTCATGACAGCCTCATTATTACCTGCCATGAAATAAAAAGCCCTTGTAGCTACAAGGGCCTTATAAGTTACTGTTTTTATTATGCATTAATCGCTTTCTTAATCTGCTCTACTGCATCTGCTACTGTAACAATATTCTCAGCTTCTTCATTTGCAATTTCAATATCAAATTCTTCTTCTAATCCCATAATAATCTGGAAAATATCCAAAGAATCTGCACCAAGGTCATCTACGAATGTTGTATCCGGTGTGATTTCCTCTGCATCCACATTTAATACTTCTGCAATGATTTTTGTAAGCTTCTCAAATTCCATAATTTCATCCTTCCTGTTCGTCTGAACTCAAAATATTTTTTTTAATCTTTTCATTGATTTCCTGTTCTTTGAAAGTCACACATTGATAAATTGCATTTTTAATTTCAATTGATTTTGCACTTCCGTGTGTCTTTACAACCAGACCATTTAAGCCTAATAATGGCGCACCCCCATATTGTGTACCGTCAAATTCTTTTAAGGTTGACTTTAAGGCCGGTAATGCCATTGCCGCACCAATTTTGCTTGTCAGTGTACTCATTAATCCTTTTTTCACAATACCAATTAATGTAGAACTTAATCCTTCGTAAAGCTTTAAGATAACATTTCCTACAAAAGCCTCACAAACAATGACATCTGCTTCTCCTT
>CAYMHX010000426.1:0-1508 GCA_964390325.1 uncultured Roseburia sp.
ACCATAAAGTGGAAACAACTTATCTAAAATAAAGATTGCCGGAATTTCCAGTAATAATTTTCTTGCAATCGCAAAGAACAATGCATTTTTTCCAAGTCCTGTTGCCTGAAATACACCAACACATACAAAGTCGAATACCAAAAATGGAAGTCCCAGACAAAATCCACGAAGTAATTTCGTTCCGACTGCAACAACTGCCTCGTTCTTCATAAACAGACTGATAATCGTTCCTGCTCCCAAATAATAAAGCAGTACCATCACTCCAATGAAAGCCATTGCTATTTTAATTGTAAAGAAGAATGCTTCTTTCATTCGCTTAATATTGTGGCTCGCATAATTATAACTGATTAGCGGCATAATTCCCTGTGACACACCAAGCGCAATCTGTACTGGAATCATATTGATTTTTTGCACAATCCCCATCGCCGCCACAGGGTCTGCACCATAGGAAGCCATCTTATTATTAAAAATTGTCATTCCGACTACATTCAATAAATTTTGAATACACGCTGGAATACCTACCCCAAAAATTCCCCCAATAATCCTTCCTTCAAATCGAATTTCCTTTGGATTGATACATACCAATGTTGTTCCACGTTTCTTATAAATTAGTACAAGAAAATAAACAAATGCTACTGTATTTGAAAGAAAGGTCGCACAACCTGCACCTGCTGCACCCATATTTAGTCCCCATGGCAGAATAAAAATAGGGTCAAGAATAATATTCAAAATACACCCACTCATCGTTCCGATACTAGCCTGCATTGCATTTCCTTCCGAACGTATCATATAAGACATTACCATATTTACAATCGCAGGAATTGCACCGCAAGTAACTGTCCAGTGCATATAATCGGCTGTGGATTGAATCGTTGCATCTGTTGTGCCAAGCATTTGTAATAATGGTGTTTTAAAAATCGTGCAAGCCAGTGAAAAAATCGCTGCACAGGTTAAAGAACTCCAAAACGCAAACGCAGATGTCTTTTTTACCGTTTCATAATCCTTACATCCCATTGCACGACTCATCATACTCGACGAACCGACACCAAATAAATTTGTCACCGCATTAAATGCAAGAAGTATCGGTGACGCCAGCGTTACACCTGCATTCTGAATTGGGTCATTCAACATTCCTACAAAAAATGTATCTGCTAAATTGTACACAATCATAACCAGTGAGCTGATAATGACCGGAACGGATAACTGCATAACAGCTTTCGGTATCGGCGTTTTTTCAAACAGTTCTATACGGCTGCTCATATCTTCTGCCATAAAATTCCCTCCATACTTACACATATTAAACTATAAATATAGTTACTTAACGATTAGTTCCAATGACTACTTATTTTTATAACTATTCAAAGTAGGTCAAAACACTTGCTATTTTCTCTTACACCAAATGTATTTCTTCTCCATCTTTCGGAACAAACAGCTTTCCATGGTAATATTGTTGTCCGTTACTGAAAACTTATAAAAAGTTATAAACTTTTATGTTTCATTCCTACTTC